>JAKQFZ010001048.1 GCA_029558215.1 Candidatus Omnitrophota bacterium | reverse complement strand
AGGATTCAGCTTTTCAGGGATCAGGAGCCAGTCGCCACTGAGATATGGCTTCAAGATGCGATGCTAGGCAGTTTTCTGTCCATCCCGGTGCTCGATACCACGACTATCGTGCGAGTCTCGGAGGAGAGCATCTCAGAGTGGGAACTTCTGCTCGACCAATGGGAATCAGCTACCATACTTGTTGCTAAGAAGGATTTCGTGTGCAAATCGCACGAACTGCAGAAGAGAATACCTCTGCCGCCACAGCTGCATTATAGGCATAAGCTCTTGGAGAGTGAATCGCGCATGGCGGTTCAGCGCCTCAATGAGTACGAGCATAACCTCAACGCTGCGTGGGATAGGATTCAGAAGGGTATCGAGCGCGACGATATTCCACAGCTTTCCTGGGCCGGAGCCGACCTAGTAGGTCTCTCCCGCGACATGACGCGCAACCGCGCTGAATGGACTCAAGAACAGCTGGATGAAGTGAAACGGGCCTGCGTTACCGCACGACGGGAAGTCCAAGGTAGATTCGCATCATGGTTACCATCGTTGTGGGTCAAGAGAATTGAGGATCTGGGGAAGTTCAAGCATGTGATGATCAACAATGTATGCAGCAGCTTGTCGGCGCTGTCATTGGACAGTGAAAGAGAGCAACTGGAAGCCCATGTGAATCGGATCGCAGCGAACATCGAACTAATTGCCGAGCTTCGCAGAACCGCACTGGACGTACAAAGGATGGTTACCACCAACGTTGTGACGAGTGCGACCAAAGTGTCGGTAGTGTATGACTGGATACAGCAGGCTGAGTCGTTGGATGAGCGCCTGAAGAAGGCGCAACAGATGTCGGATATCGATCAGAACGATGCGCTTTCTGCCTCTCGCGCACTCCGAGAGTACATCAGGTCATGCGAGAGAACCCTGGCTGCCCAAACCGAACGGATGAACATGGTATACCAGATTAGTCAACTGGATTCCCTGAGCGAAATCGGGTACTGGCGCAACGAGGTTGCCGACCTGATGCATGTGTACGAAGGATACGACAAGGATATTGATGATCTGAAAGCTGTGCAGAGACAGCTCAAGTTGATAGAGACTCACTACAGGCAGCTGGACGATGATTCCTTGGACAACTATACGTTCAGAGCATTGTGCGAGCAATGCAGGGATCAGAATGACTTGGCGTTTCGGGATGACGCTCCACCTTTGGATAATGCACACATTTACGAGTCCATGACTAGATCCATCACTTCAATGCGCGAGGCGAAGGCTGCCGCATGGATGAGTGCGAATGTACCCGCGATTGAGAACATCGAAAACGCTGACGCACACGCCACTGTGGCATACCGGTCAAGGCTGCGTGAGATGCCTCAACTGCTTTCTGAAGAGCAGCAAGGCAGGGTTCGTGAGACACTGAGAGCGTGTGAAATGCGTCTTGACGCTTTGGAGGTCGAGGGCGTACTCGCGCAATTCATGGCGCTGTCGCCCGCGAACAAGAAAGCTTTCCTGAACAGGATCGCTGAACATACAGAAGGCACTCCTCCGGGATTCCTTCTGCACTGTCATTCATGAAGATACGCAGCGTCTGTGAATGACAATCGAAAAGTTCATATGAATGAGGCCGTCAAGCCCCAGTGTGAATTTCGGCGGCGGCCGCGCCGATAACCCGGTTTACGTCGACGGTTGGCATGCTCATATCCGCGGGTTGGTTACCGCAACTAATACCACCGTCTGGAGCTGCCTCATA
>JAKQFZ010001022.1 GCA_029558215.1 Candidatus Omnitrophota bacterium | reverse complement strand
GTTTCTTGTTCTCGATGATTTTACCAACAAGTGCCTTTTGTTCCGCTTTCGCAGCTTTCTCTTTGCGCGCGGCTTCTTCGTCCTGCTTCACCTTGATCATGGTTTTCAGGATTTCGAGCTGCAGCTTCAGGTCTCGTTCATCCGCGCTCTCTTGGAGGTTGACGAAGCTCCGACCTGCGGCGTTGAGCTTGTTGTAGACGTTGACCGCCACACTGTCCAGGGACAGGTGGGGTGCTCGCGCAGTCAGGGGAAGGTCCCAGAGTTGTTCCACCGACAGCAGCCCTTTCGGGGTCTCGAACCGCAGTTTTTTACGCGTGGCTTTTTCGAAGATATCCATTAGACTTGTACCTCATAGGGACGATGATTGACGAGTAGCGTGACGGTTTGACCCCGACCGCCGGTGAAGCCGACACCTGCCATACCACCGGCAGGAATCGTCAGTTTGTTACCGAGAACTTCAAAGACACGTTTGTGCTTCTCCAGTTCCGGTCTCAGAAACTCGTTATAGAACCCGCGAACGGACTCTTCACTCTTGCAACCCTCGGGGAACAAGAAGAGGTGTTTCGCCCCCTTATTGTAACCCCAGTAGTTTGGACTCAGACACGCGAACAACACTTCCACCGGGGTGTTGGTGGGAACACCCCAGAGTTGCGTCACCGGTTCCTCTCGGGTCAGACCTTTCGAGGCGGAGACTGTCTTCACAACTCCTTCTTCCACCTTCAACGTCACGGTAGGGTTTGGCGTACCCACTTGATCCTTGTAGTAGAAGTTGAGGACGGTGTCACCATAGGCTACCTGAAGTTGACACCCTAGATCCTGTGTTTCCCTTTGTCTGAAATTGTGAACATAGAACTGGTAGGTGCCGTCCACTATTTGTCGGAAAGCCATGTTCTCAACCGGCTCCCTCGTGGTCGGAGAGACGTTCATGTCTACATCCAACACACGGTGGTTTCCGAGGTTCTTCATGCCGTAGTAAATGTGGTTACCTTTCGGGTCTTGACAGTGGAGGTCGAGATCGTCATGGTTGTACCACGCTAGAGATACACGTAGGGCGAGGTTGTCCACTGCCCCACCAGCTTTCTTCACTTTCTCCACTACGGAGTCCGCAAAGTTCCCCACGTAGGACCACGCGAAGTTGTTACCCCAAGGGAACAAGCTCTCTCCTTGTTGCGGTGTGTCTGGCATTGTCAGGGACACCAGGTTCCCCTTGTGCCTGTTGCTCAACATGACCTTGAGGCTCGTCGCTCCCGGCAGCACTTTTGTCAGGAAATCGTCGAGCTTGATTTTCTCCGCTCCTTTGTA
>JAKQFZ010001017.1 GCA_029558215.1 Candidatus Omnitrophota bacterium | reverse complement strand
ATTCGTCCGCCGTCTGCTCGGAACTCATACCGGAAGAGACGACCGAAGACGGGCTGAGTTCAGGCTCAATAGACTCCAGTCCCTCTTCGGCCTCCAGTTGCTGGTTGGGCTCTTGCGCCTGAACCTGCACCTCGGATTCATCCCCGACTGATTCCGAAGGCGTTTGCTCTTGTGCCCAAACCATGGGCACAGACAAACCGACCGTGCATGCGGTCAGCAGTATCAGGAGCCTCAGAACGCCCAGAGGTATCTTGCAGCCCGACCATTGTCTTTTGTTCACCCTCATCGTCTTCGACCCTTTCTTTTTGTCTTGGCTTCAAATTGACTACTGGTTGTTTCCTGCTCAGACTTTTCAAAATCCTCTGCAGGAGAAACTCGGAACTCTTTGTTCATATACAGAACCAAAACTTCGTGCTGATGGATATCCAGCACTTCAACGTCATCAACGAAGTCCCCAGGACCCGCCAGGCGCCCATTGATCACTGCCAGACGGCCTCCCTGATCGGTGCTCATGATAACCTGCACTGACAGCGGAGGAAGCCTGACCGGAGTCGGCGTCGGTGTCGGTGTGGGACCCGCCGGAGTCGGCGTGGCCGGCATCGGAGTCGGCGTGGGCGCTTCGGTCGGTACGATCAGGGGAACAAACGGATCTTTCAGCCCCTCCGGATCGTAGAGAAACCGACTCTCACTCGTGCCAGCAGCGGCTTTTGGAGCAGGCGTCTTTTCTCCCGTCCCACCAACCACTCCGTAAACACGAACAAAAGAAAAACCCAGCGCAAAAACGAATATGAGTAAGGATATCCAGCGCCGCATCGTTCCTCCTGTTCTCATAAAACCTTCTCCCCCTGACAGTAATCCTGTCGTTTTTTTCTCATTCCCCGCCCTAACTCTTACCCGCACCTGAAGCGGCGGGCGTTTGCTCGCCTTCCTCGTCTTTGTTCTCAGATTCCGCAACGAAACTGAATGTCGAGAAAACCAATCCGACATTGATACGCCCCGGGAATTCAGGGTCGCCTTGGATGCTCAGATCATCCACTTTGGAAAAACGCTCGGAATACTCCGTCATATTGATGAAATTCCCCAAAGCGTGATAGTCCGTCACCAGCTTTATCTCCAGGGGAAGTTCCACATGAGAACTCTTCTCCCGAAACGGTTGCATCTTCATGCTCACATATTTCTGCCCTGCAACCTGTGCCAAGGTGTTCAACTCCGCCATCAAACCATCCAACCTCGGTGAGTCAGGCAGTCTGCTCTCCCACAATTCGATCTTGCGTTCAAGGTCTCCAACTTCGGCAAGGATGTCTGCTTTCTTCTTGACCTGACGTTCCTTGTCCTCGACTTCTTGCTGTATCTTTGCAGCCTGCTCCGTGACCTTCTTGTACTCACCGTATAACTCCTTCAGTCCCATGATCTTCAATGGCGGCTTCTGGACCGGTGCAGGCTTCTTGGCTCCTGGCTTTTTGACTGGAGTGCCAGATTCATCTCCCGCTTCTGCCGTCTGCGCCTCGTCTGTGGTCTCCAGCGCAGTATCCTGAACTGTCTGGGCGATCGTCACAGCGGGCTTCGGAGTGCTTCCAATCTGAAATCTGGGAAGGAAGATCGAAAAAAGAATCACTACAGGAATGATCACTCCGACAATTTGAAGAACTTTCTTGTCTTTTTCAGTTAAGGCCATTCTACTCTCCCCTGTACTCTAACCACGCCCACGGGCTGGGCCTATCTCTTCCTCTGCTCCTCCCCGTGTATTGATGTCCATAGAAATCTTGAAACGCCACACCAGAGGGGAAGTATCGTCATTCAGAACCCAATGCTCTTCCCTCGCTTCGACACCTCCCAGATTGCTGAAGTCCCGAGAGAAACTCGCATTCTTGTTGATATTGCTGATAAACTGACCCACCAAGGCCGCCTTGTTGGTCAGATCATCTGTGATCGCTTCGATTACAAGGCGTTTTTGGATCACGTAGTAGGTCTTTTGTCGGAACTTGGGCTTGCCTTGCGCATCCTTGGAGCCGGGAACCTCTTCCTTTCTCGTCTTCTTCACCCGATCCCCTTTGATGTACATGCTCTCAAGCCAAACTCCGTTTGGAACCAACGAGGCCAGTTCAAACAGCTTTGGAGCCCAGTTTAGGCGCTGTCCGGCCAGAATCTTGATGACCCGTTCCTTGCTGGACAACAGAGCCTTCTTGTTCTCGAGCGCCCTGACCTCTTCCAGTTCAACATCCAGTTCAGCACTGCGTAGGGTCAGAGTCTCAACTCGCTGCTCCTGATTCCGCAACTGCATGTTGGCGTAGACGGTTCCCATAATCACAAGCCCGACCACAACGGCGGTTCCGGCAATTGCCAGATACTGTGCCATCATGGGCGATCGGGCTTTCCGGCGCTCGTGCGGCAATAAGTTGACTGTAATCACGGCGGAACAGACCTCCCCGCGTTTCGCGCTATCTCGTGGCGCTGCGAAGCGCCAGCCCTATGGCTACACCCAATAGAGGGCTGAGATTGTCCACTTCTTCCGAACTCAGTTGATGATTGATCTTGTCAAGGGGTCGGATTATCTCCGTCTTTACCCCAAGCGTCTCCTCGAAAAATGGGCACAGATTGGGCAGCATCGCCGTCCCACCTGACAAGATGATCCGGCCGATTGGCTCGCCGTCAAGCTGGTTCTCATAAAACAAGAGCGACCGCTTGACCTCACTGGTGATGTCTCCCAGAATCTGCTCGCACACTTCAGCGACTCGACCCTGGTCTGCCGGACCCGAATCAGTCGCGCCCATCACCGGCTCATCTCCCAAGCCCAGACCCTCCAGAGCTTTGGTCACATCCGAAACGATATCCGGTTGGGCGTACTGGTTGCCCTCAATGGTCAGAGACAATGACTCGCTTTCACCTTTTCGAGAACCCAAACCGGTTTCGGCCTTGATACGTTCTGCTTCTTCACGGGTCTTACCCAAATAGGACATCAAAGCGTTGGTCAGATTCCTGCCCGCGATCGCCAAGTCGCGCGTGAAGCGGGTCGCATTGTCTTTCACGATGGCAATGCTGGTAATCTCGGCGCCAATGTTCACCAAAGCCGCCGATTCCCCGGAAATCTGATTGCTGCACTCCGCGTAGGCATTCACCAGCGCAAAGGCCCCTACATCTACGATACAGGGCTCCAACTGGGCTTCTCGAAGCAGATGAACATGGCTGTCCACCAAATCCTTCTTGACTGCAACGATTAGGACTTCCTGTACCTGACCTTGCTCTCCACTCCGTTCCGAGATACCGAGCAGTTGAAAGTCGAAGGCAACGTCGGCCATGTCAAAAGGTATGAAATCACGCGCTTCAGTCTGAATAGACAATTGAAGCATCTGTTCATCCTGATTCGGGATAAACGGAATGGTGATGATTCGAACGATGACCGATTCTCCAGAGACCGCCGTCACTACTCGCCGATTCTGGATACCATGCGTCGAATAGATATCCTTCAGTGCGGCCAGTATCGCTTCCCGACTACGAGCCAGAGCCTTCTCTTCCGCGGCTTCGTCTCGGAGAGGGTGAACGACCCAACGCTTCAGCTCGTATTGGTCTCCCGTCTTTTCCAGTTCGACCAGTTTCACAGAGTGGCTGCCAATGTCCAAACCCAGTGCTGGCCGAGAACGACCGAAGAGGCGTTCCATTCCTGAGAGCATCCTCACTCGTGGCACTTCTTTATTAACCCCTTTTCTCTGTTTTCTGGTCTTACTAACCTTCAGTGATCATTAAAGATAATCACGATGCCCTTATTATTAGCTTCAGTTTTCAATTGTCAAGCAAAAAAAATTCAACTGGTCGTTTTGGCTTTCCAGACCTTCTTCTTGGTATTTTCCGGTTGTCAACATGCAGTCAACTCCACCTTTCAGTTTCAGCCGAAACGAGATGCGGAGAAGATCGGTTGATCTCACCAGGTCTCTTGCTGTTAATCCTCTTCTGCTGCACTCTGCCATATTCGACATCCGTGTCAGCAGATGGCACAACTCGTGCCAATTTGAGCGAATGAAGATCCTGAACTGCATAAAGGCCATGAGACAATCGCGCTGATACCTACTCAATTTATTTATTTTATTTGACTTAAATATCAACGACTGAATCACGATGGTATTATCTCAAACGTTAGTCCATGGAGTTCAATAGGAAAGGCATACTTGTGCAATATGTGTTCCACAGACCTGTATGACTGGGAAAACTTTTCCTAGTTTCCTGTCCCTCTCGTTGTCCACAGAACCAGTTCCCAGAAATCCGACTCCGGCCAGACCGTTTCTTTCTTAAATGAGTCTCTTCGGGGAGTGACCATAGCCTGCACCGCTCAGAAACGTGTCATACGACGCAGGAAGTACCGTGCTATCTCAGATCCGAGTAGATGCGCCACCAGACAGAGAATGTTTCCCACGAGGTAGACGCCAATGTGAAGCCACTTGCTCTCTGACTTGTACTCGACGAATATGTACCAGGGACTGTAGCAGCAGCACCAGAGGAAAAGAACGCCTTTCAGAAAACTCTCCTGAAATGCAGATACCAGAAAGCCGATGTAAGGAGGAAGAGCCAAAACGAGACCGAGAATAGCCAAGAGTTCCGGCAGCACCGCAGAACCATCAGACTGGACTGAGGGCTTCTCTTCCGTTGGGTGACTCTCCTCAGGTTCCGGCTGAACAATGCCAACAACGTTGTCGTTCTCAATGCGCAGGGTGATCGATTCTCCCGACTCGGGCTCTGTATCACGAGAGGACTCGGGCGTTAGCAGTTTCGGCTGAGGCTCCCCGCGAAACAGCCCCGCAACGCCATAGAGAAAGGAGACGAGCATCACCACCAAAACAGCATTGACGCAGAAGATCCAGATCATCTGACGCGTATTGCGGATAGGGGCTTTGGGCTTCCGCTTTGGTGCCTGCGTCTGTCTGTTGGAGTCTTGGGGAGGTTCCGGTTCAACCGGCAGCCGGGACTCCTCCTCAGGAACGCTCGAAGACACTCCCCAGTCGCTGACGCCAGTGTTGGAGGCTTGAGAACCGCCGGCATCTGATGCGTCAGAGAGGGACTGATCCTTCTGAATGCCCCCCCACTGAAGCGTGACGTCAGAACTGCCCCACGATGAGACCGAACCAGTTCCAGTCCCATAGGAAGCCTGCTCCAGCTGGTCGTCACATCGGTGAAGGTACTTGATGGAGCGTTCGTGCGTCGGGTCGAAATTCAGAACCTGTGAGAAGAACTCTCGTGCTCTTCTGAAATCCCGCAACTTGTAGTGAACTGCCCCCTGCCCATAAATGGCTTCCACATAACGAGGGTCTTGGGTCAGTGCGGTTTCAAAGTGCCGTAGCGCTTTTTCGAACTTACCCTCTTTGGCAAGCGCGAAACCTTTTTCCGTGAGTCTTTTTGCATCCGGCACGATGGTTCACCTTCTCGCAAAACTGATGTCAGGGGCAGACTCCCCAAATGAACCGCCACAGGCCAAAGACAAACAAAACGGACAGAAACAGGGTTGGAGGAATCCAGTCCAGGGAACTCATCCTGAGCCAAGTTCGAAGCCTCTCCCGCTTGCATGCAGGGGTCAACAGAACAAGACTGGAGACAACCAACCCGACGTATATGATGAAGCCAAGAGGATGATAGTGCATGGCTTTCTCAAAATGCAGATGTGAAATGCATGTCACACTGCGCGTCAGCCCACACATGGGACAGGGACGCCCCAAGAGTGAACGGGTCAGACAGAAACTGAATCCCAGTCCTCGTTCGGGAAGGAAGAAAGAAGCCACAATCGCCAGAACGCAAAGCCACGCAACACGTGCTTCGAGAAAAGTGGACAAACGCCACAGAGGCCGTGAAGACTGTTCAGACATGATGCGTGGAATGTTACACGAATACGATGAAAAACAAAAGTGTGCATGCATCTCTGCTATCACAATTGTGGTATGGCCATTTTGCCAGCCGCAGATCGTGTGATTCCCTCTTGCTTTCCTGTTGGGGAACTCTATACTTGCGCGAGTATTTCATTCTGTACCAAGGAGTCTGTTTTGATGAAAACGCGTACGGGACAGTTCAGTATCGGCTTCCGACGAGGCGGAAGCGAATGGCAGAAGGATTTGGGGGCTCTTGTCCGATGGACAGTCGAGAGCGGTCTGGGAGCAATTGATCTCGGTCGGGATGCCGATGAGAAAGCATCCGTGGTCTTGGATGCCGGTCTGCGAATCGGCTCTGTGGATCTCAAGGCATGGCAGCCGATGCTCTCACCCGACAAAGGCAAGCGAGATGAGGCGGTGGCACAGAACGCCGAGTACATCAAGGCCTGCGCGAAACACGGCGCTATGAACCATTTTCTTGTCATGCTGCCCGAAAAGCCGGAACTCCCCAGATCGGAAAACTTTGGCTACATGGTCGAGAGCTTCGCTCAGTTGGTTCCCGTTCTGGAGCACAACAATGCCAAACTGGTCATTGAAGGCTGGCCTGGAGCCGGAGCGCTGTGTTGTACGCCGGAAGGCTATCGTTCCTTCTTCGAGAAACTGCCATCCATGGCGCTTGGCATCAATTACGATCCGTCTCATCTTATTCGCATGGGCATTGACCCAATTCGTTTCCTTCATGAATTTGGTGACCGTGTCTATCACATCCACGGCAAGGATACAGAGATCTTTGACGAGAACCTCTATGAATTCGGCACAGAGCAACCGCCGACTTTTGCGAAGGGGTTCCGTTTCGGATCCATCGCCTGGCGGTACACCATCCCTGGCCACGGCAGAATGCGCTGGGTTCAGGGATTCAAGATTCTTGAGGAAAAGGGGTATTCCGGCTGCGTCTGCATCGAATTGGAGGATGGGAATTTCAACGGCTCTGAGCAGACGGAGATGGCAGGCATTATGCTCGGCGCGCGTTTTCTGCACGGCTGCTGAGCAGGTTAGCGCCTGCGGGCGGGCTATGCTCACTCCCATGTTCGGTGAATGAGAGTCTCCTCGTCACAGGGAGCAGCGGGTAGCACCCATCTGGGTGTATTCTGGATTTGTGTGCTCAGGCCAGAAACCAGATTCCTTTGGAGTCCAGGTTTTCGAGAATATGCAGAATGGCTCTCAAAGTGGGGACAGCCTGCGTTATTCTTGTTTTGCCTGTTGAAAACGAACACGTAAGTCTTTAATATCGCTACGAGATTTGAAGAATACCAAGGAGGTCTCAATGGTGGACTATAGAAGAGTAATCCCATGTTTGGACGTGAAAGACGGCCGGCTGGTCAAGGGCGTCAACTTTGTTGCCCTCAAGGACGTAGGTGATCCCGCAGAGGCCGGCGCTGCTTACAGTGCCGCGGGCGCAGACGAACTGGTATTCCTGGACATTACGGCAACGGTCGAATGCCGCCAGACACTTGTCGAGGCGGTCAAGCGCACTCTGGCAAAGATCAATATCCCCCTCACGGTCGGAGGCGGCATCGCAAGCCTGCAAGACGTCAAGAGGCTCATGGACATTGGAGTCTCCAAGGTCTCCATGAACACCGCAGCCGTTTACAACCCTGACTTGATCAAGGAAGCCGTCTACGAGTACGGCAAGGATCGGGTCGTTGTCGCCATTGATACCCGCAAGAATTCCGAACTTCCTTCTGGTTTTGAGGTCATGGTCAAGGGTGGAAAGAAACCGACCGGAATGGATGCTGTCGAATGGGCGAAAGGTGCTGAGGAATGCGGCGCCGGTGCTCTTCTTCCTACAAGCATGGATGCAGATGGAACCCAGGCCGGCTACGATATTCCCATGACTCGCGCCATTGCGGATGCGGTCAAGATTCCCGTCATCGCTTCCGGTGGCGCCGGAAAACTCGAGCACCTTGCAGAAGCGGTGACTGAAGGACACGCGGACGCTGTTCTCGTGGCTTCCATTGCCCACTTTGGCACGTTCACGATCCGACAGATGAAAGAATTCCTGAAGAGCAAGGGAATTCCAGTCAAGCTGTAGGATAGCCTACTATCATTCTGTCGCTGTAGAATGCTGCCTAGCCTGAAGCGAAAACTCTGCACAAGTCTGGCGCATGAGGTGAGGGTGCATGGTTTGGGGAGATGGAATTGATCAACTGCCCTTTGAAACCGTCCTCTATCTAGCGTTGATGGTTGTCCTCTTGGGTATGGGCGTCATCTGGTTCTGGTTGATTGCCCGGCTTTACCGGCGGTTGGAGAGAGATCACCCGGAGAAGTATCTGGCGATGGGCAAGCCAACGTTATTCTGGCGCAGCAGTCTGGTAAGTTCTTTTGATCTCTTGAGATTTATCTTCCTTCAAGAGCATCGCGAACTGAACGATGCGCACCTTTCAAGACTCCGAGACCGGATGCGATTGCTTCTTCTGACCTATACCCTATTGCTTGCTGTCGAGTTGTTTCTTCTGGCAAGGATTGGGTAAGCCGGTAGGACGGGGGGACTGGTTTCATCCTGCGCAGCATAAATGCTGCCCTACCTCCTGTCATTCCGAACGCAGTGAGGAATCTCGCCGGCGTTCAACCACCGGATCATTGGTTCCTACAAAACCATCTACTTATACTCCGACCAACCCTGCACCCCCGTCGAAAGCGTTGGCGTTGCTGTCGGTGTGGGTGTGTCTGTTGGCGTTTGTGTCGGCGTGGCGATCTGGAATGTCACCGAATCCTCCGCCAACACTGTCGGCGTCGGACTGCCGTTCACAATCTGCGCCTTCAACACCACCGGCCCATTGTTCGGGATCACAACACTGCTGAACGTCGTGACCTTCTCCTGCCATTCCGAACTTTGGGACAAAAACTCCATCGGCTTAGTCTGGAACGCCCCACCGTTGTTTCGCAACGTCCAAAGCAGCCTCAACCCGTCTTCGTTC
>JAKQFZ010001012.1 GCA_029558215.1 Candidatus Omnitrophota bacterium | reverse complement strand
CCGTGCGTAGGCCGAGTGCCATGATAAAATGTTCGATGCGTCGGAGCACTCGAAAGCGAACGCGAACCTGCCAGGGCTTGCCCACCGGAACCGAGTTGGTGCGGGTGCCGTTCTGATCCTCAACAATGAGTTCGGTAGCGTGACCAGGGAAATCCTTTTCGACAGGTGGTGGCAGACGAAAACAGGATTCATGAGGAGCGCCGGTTTGGGTGTACTCATGGATGACATCAGCCATGCTTCCTCTCGCAACCACCTTCCCTTTGTCAAGGAGAATTCCTTTCTGACAGAGATTGCGAACCGCTTCCATGTTGTGACTCACAAACAGGACTGTCCTTCCTTCCTGCGTGACTTCTCCCATCCTGCCCAGGCATTTCTTCTGGAACTGGATATCCCCAACGGCAAGCACTTCGTCGATCACCAGAATCTCCGGTTCCAGATGCGCCGCCACAGCGAAAGCCAGGCGAACGTACATTCCGCTTGAATAACGCTTCACCGGTGTGTCCAGGAAGCGGTCAATTTCGGCAAAGGCCACAATCTCATCGAATTTTCGATCAATCTCTGCTTTCCGCATGCCCAGGATCGCCCCATTGAGATAGATGTTCTCACGACCTGTCAGCTCACTGTGAAATCCAGTCCCCACTTCCAGCAATGAAGACAGGCGGCCATGGATTTCCGCACGCCCTTTTGTAGGAGCAGTGATTCGAGAGAGTATCTTGAGCAGGGTGGATTTGCCAGCCCCATTACGGCCAATGATTCCAGTTGCCTCACCCCGCTGGATCTGAAGATTCACGTCCCGCAACGCCCAAAAGGTTCCAAGGGGTGTTTCCGGATCCGCCACACCGTTTCCATCGCTCTGAAGCGCTGTTTTCAGAGCCGTCTTCGCTTTGTGACCGACAAAGCGTGGCAGACTGACAAGGGTCTCGCGAAAAGTTCTTCTGAGGTCCACAGTCTGTCCCAACCGATAGCGCTTGCCAAGACCTTCAATCTGAATGGCGACTTGATTGCTCATTCTGCCGATTGCTCCCGAGATTTCTGAACTTGCTTCTCAATCCACGGGTAGGTTCGAGAGATTCCGTCTTTCAGCATGAACTTCGGTTCCCATCCCGTCGAGTAGATCTTCTCGTTGCTGAAGTTCCTCGACTGCACTCCCACAGGGCCATCTACATACCGAATTCCGATTCGCTTGCCAGCAACGTCCGCAACGGTATTCACCAAATCCGTCACAGAAACGTATTGAGGCAAGCCAATGTTGGCCGGAGACTCCAGATCGGAATGCATCAATCGGTAGATCCCATCAACCAGATCATCCACATAGATGTATGACCGGACTGCTGTTCCGTCACCCCAGACATCGATCGTTCCGCCGTCTTGTGCCTCAGCCACCTTGCGGCAAATGGCTGCCGGCGCCTTCTCTCGGCCTCCAGTCCAGGTTCCTTCGGGTCCGTAGCAGTTCTGGAAACGCGCGATTCGAACCTTCATGCCATATTTTCTCGCAAAAGCGTATGCGACTCGTTCGGAATAGAGTTTCTCCCAGCCGTATTCATTGTCAGGCATTGCCGGATAGGCCTGCTCTTCCACCATCTCCGGCTCTCCAAATTTCATGTCGCGATAGATGCAGACAGAGGACGAATAGAAATAACGAGGGACCCCTCCCCGCGCTGCCGCATCAGTCATGTGAATGTTGATGAGCACGTTGTTATGCATGATCTCGCATTCTGCCGAGTGAATGAACCCCATGCCTCCCATGTCAGCAGCCAACTGGTAGACTTCGTCTGGTTGCTCCTGACCGAGATCCAGAGCGGACACACAGTTGCCTGGGATGCGCAGATCCAGGAGGAGAAACTCATCCGCGAAAGATTTGCAGAATTCATGGGTCTTGATATCAACACCTCGAACCCAGAATCCCTCTCGCTTAAGCCTCTTGACAAGGTGCCCGCCAATGAATCCTCCGGCTCCACAAACGACCGCTCTTTTCATGTCCGTAGATCTCCTCAACTGGTCTACACTATATCTGCGAATTGCGATTCCATCCTCTTGAAGTAGGCAATGCCAATGCAAAGCATGACGAGCACCACAGGAACGCTCATCAGAAAAAGCATCCAAGGAGCTTCAGGTGCCATCTGCACCACCGGATCGCCCACCCTACTCTCCACTGTCATCCGATGGTGCATCAGACACCACCGGAAGCCTTCCACTACTGTCCCCATCGGATTCAGACCGTAGAGATAACGCCATCTGCCGAAATGCTCTCCAAACTTGCTGAACGGGATGATCACCGAGCAATACATCCAAGTCTGAATCAGAAAAGGGATGACGTATCGGACGTCCCTGTATTTGACATTCAACGCGGAGAGGAAAAGTCCCGCACCCGCAGCAGTTCCGAATGCCATGAGGACCATGACGGGCAGAAGGAAGATGGCTGGCGAAGGCACAATTCCGTAGCAGAACAGAATCCCAATCAGTATGGCAAAGGCTATCAGGAAATCAACCAAACTCGCCAGGCAAGGCGCGAGAGGAACGATCAAACGCGGGAAGTAGACCTTGGTTAGCAAACGTTCGTTGCCAACCATGCTCTGGCTGGACATGCTCAATGATGTGGCGAAGTACGTCCAGATGACCAGATTTGCCATATAGTAGACCGGATTCGGCAACCCATTTGTCGGGATGCGAGCCAAGCCACCGAAGATAACCGTGAAGACTATCATCTGAAAGAAGGGCACTAGGACTGCCCAAGCGGCACCCAACAGCGTTTGCTTGTACTTGACCTTAACATCCCGCCATACCAAGAAGGCAAAGAGCTCCCGATATGCCCATATCTCACGTGCATTGATTGCAACCAGACCCCGAGGCGGTTCAATCACCTGAATGGAATCAGGCGGTGTGAGAAAAACTGATGAACCTGAACCCATTTCCTCAGGCTGGTTTTGATCACTTGTGTTCTCGGAATTAGGATTCAAAGCTGTCCTTAACCCTTGTATTGTTGATGGAAGTATACAGAGTTGCATGGACAATAGCAATGATTGGCAGGCACACGTCACGCAAACGATGGGCGTCCGAGTGTCGGCTCAGTTACAAAGGGGGGGCAGGCGAACACCCATGTAAGTGAGATGTCACTCTGAGCGGAGTCTGCGCAGCGAAGAGTCTCTCTGTGCCTTTGCAGACGGGATTCGGACTGTAAGAGAGATTCCTCACTACGCGCGAAGACTTGCTTCGTTC
>JAKQFZ010001002.1 GCA_029558215.1 Candidatus Omnitrophota bacterium | reverse complement strand
CAGGGCGCTGGATGACCAAGGGCGAAGTCCATGGCCTGAGAAATATGCGCCTGAGTGGTTCATTGAAAAACGCAAGAAGTCAGGGACCATCATTTTCAATGCCCAGTATCAATGCGACACAGAGGCCATGAAGGGCGAGGTGTTCCAATACGATGACTGCCAACCTGCTGTTGCTGCCGATGTTCCGTCCGGAGTGAAATTGTACGTGGGCGTTGATCTGGCCATCTCACAGAAGGATTCTGCTGACCAATTTGCTGCTGTGGCACTGGCAGTCACACAACAGCTCAATTATTACATCTTGGAATCGTTTGCCGGCCACCTCCGATTCAAACAACAGGTGCACTTTCTTGAAGATTGGTTCAAGCGTCATGACCCCATCTTCATGGGTGTTGAGACGAATGCATATCAGTTGGCATTGGCCCAGGAGTTGAAGGACCGGAACAAGGACATCAGGGTGCTTCCAATCAACACCCAAGAGGACAAAATCACCCGGGCTTGGAAATTGACATCTTTGTTCGAGGACAAGCGCATGTTCTTCCTGCCGGGGAATGAAGGGTTGATTGACCAATTGGTTGGGTTCCCGAATGGTCGATTCAAGGACCTGTTTGATGCGTTGGACAACGCCATCCGGGCTTCCAGATCCAAGGGGAAGCGGCGCCGCAGAGAAAAAGAGCCAGGATTGATCTGAGAGGTGGCACATGGAAGGCTTGGGCGAAGCAAACAAGAAGGCGGCAACCGGGAACCAGAAGGCTATGGGCCGTGTCCGTGTGTTGGTGCTTCCAATCACCAAACAGGATGCGCAGGGCGGGGAGGTCAAACCGGCTGGTTCCACCACAGATGATTTGGGTGCGATGGTGGCCAAGGGTGAAATTGTTGAGCCACCGTTTGACCTGCTTGTGTTGTCGATGCTGAATGAGCACAGCACCGAGTTGAATCAGTGCATCGAGGCCATGGAGATCAACATCGACGGGTTTGGACACAGGTTCATCCCGCGTGTTGACATGGACAAGAATCCTCCGGATGGGCTGAAGAATGAAGTGAATCAAGAGCGCATCCGACTGGAAAACTTTTTTGCATATGCATCAATTGAAGACAGCTTCACCATGACCCGGAGGAAGATCAGGAAGGATTTGGAGTTGAATGGGAATGGATGCATGGAAGTTGTCCGAGGGCTGGATGGCAAAATCCAGGGGTTGAATCACGTCCCATCCTATCAAGTGCGCCTGACATCTGTGGAGGAACAGCCTTTTGAGGTTGAGGTGCCCTTGCTGGAGCTGCAGCGGGATGGTTCCATCAAGGTGGTCAAGGTCAAAACGTGGAAGAGATTTCGGCGCTATGTCCAATCCAAGCAGACGCAGCTGAGAAGCCTTGGATGGGTGGGTTCCAGTGCCAAGCGGTGGTACAAGGAATTTGGTGACCCAAGGGTGTATGATTGCACCACAGGCGAATTGGCGCAAGCGCCTTTGGATGTTTCCAAGCGTGCGACTGAGCTGGTGCACTTTCGCAACTACGCTCCCAGGACGCCATATGGTGTCCCCAGGTACATCGGGAATCTGCTGTCCATCTTTGGTGATCGGGCATCCGAGGAAATCAACTTCACCACGTTCAAGAACAACAACATCCCGTCGATGATGATTGCCGTGTCGAATGGGATGCTGACCCAAGCTTCAATCGACCGCATCAAGGAGTTTGTTGAAAGCCAGATCCAAGGCTCTGACAATTACAGCAAGTTTTTGATCTTGGAGGGCGAATCATCCTATGAAGGCGAGGATGGTGGCCAGGTCAAGATCGATGTCAAACCGCTGGTGGCGCTTCAGCACACGGATGCGTTGTTCCAACAGTATTCGCAGAACAACCAGGACAAGATCAGGCGGGCATTTCGTCTGCCTCCAATCTTTGTGGGTCGGAGCGATGACTACACCCGGGCAACAGCCGAGTCCAGCCGGGTGCTGGCAGATGAGCAGGTGTTTGCTCCGGAGCGGGATGAGTTTGATGCCTGGATGAATCGGCGCTTGTTCCCTGAGATGGGCATCGTGTACCACAAATACAAGTCCAATTCGCCCAACGTCACGGACAACACAAGCCTCATCAGCATCATGTCAGGTGCGGAGCGGTCTGGTGGCATGACTCCGCGCACAGCCAGGATGATCCTGGAAGCTGTTTTGGGGCAGGACCTCCCATCCATGGATGCCTGTGTGCCGTTGGACATCCCATTCTCCATGACCATGGCAGAAGCTGTGAAGAACATGGCCATGCCGAATGAGGTT
>JAKQFZ010000990.1 GCA_029558215.1 Candidatus Omnitrophota bacterium | reverse complement strand
TTCATGTATTTCGCCACACTGACCGAGGTACCCATCCTTCAGGGACTCATCGGAGCGGGCATGGGAAAGGGGCCGGCACTGGCACTGCTCTTGGCGGGGCCTGCATTGTCGCTCCCGAGCATTCTCGTCATTCGAAGTATTATGGGTACGAAGAAGACTGTCGTATTTTGCTCGCTGGTTGTCGGTATGGCCACCATCAGCGGCATGATCTTCGGAGCGATCTGGGGATAGTCCCTGCGATCGGTCAAGTCTGTATTTTCATGCCTTCTTCAGCACCAGCACTCCGTACGGCGGCACATCCACCATTCCCGAGTGCGTCTTGCCGGTCAGGAGATCGGTCACCGGTTCCCGAAGAGTGATAGACGCTGTTTGGTTGAGCATTTCGACCAGAATCATGCCTTTCCCTGCTTTGCCTTCCCGTGGCACAACCATAAGGTTTCCCGTCGCGTCTGCCACTGGAGACACGCCTGCTTCCTGAGCAATGGTCAACAGAACGCTCTTCAGATCCTCGGGTGTCGGAAGTGTTCCGAGGACGATGATGCGTCCCTTGCCAAGTTTCTTTGTTGTTACGGCTGCGAGCCCTTCAAACGGGCCTTCTGTGTACGTCGCCAGGACTTCGGCATCAACGGTTTTCAGTCCATGGTACCAGATGGAGCCTTCCGACGGAGTGGAATCCGACCACTGCAATGAGAACTGCCTCGGATCGCCGGGAATGTCGTAGTCGCATCGAATCCCTGCCCAGTCTTCGAGAACGCCGAATGGAGCATGACGAAACTTGGTGGCCTCCATGGTTCGAATGTCGGACATCGGACCCACCACCCAGACGCCACCGCTTTCGATCCAGGCGCGGAGTCGGTCTTTCAGGCCTGCCTCATCCAACGCGGGGAGAAATGGAGAGAACAACAGCCGATAGCCATCGAGCGATGACGCCGGATCAATGACATCAGGTCGCAACTGAACCTCAATCATCGGGTGGTAGACCTGACGCATGAGACTGGCGGCGTAGTGAAATCCATGAACCAACGGCTGAAACTCGAACAGCCACCAGGCAAAGCCGGAAAAGTGCAACGCCACACCAGTCTGTATTGGCCTGGTGCCATTGAGAAACTCCCGCACCGCATCAAAGCCGCGGGAGATCTCCTGGACTTCGTCAAAGATGTGCATCGGGCGTCCGGCGCTGGTGACCACTGAGCCGTGCATCAGTTCCTGTCCACTCCAGTGAGAGCGCCAGAGCCAGTAGAGATTCGCCTCGCCACCCATCGCAAGGGGAAGCCATGAGTTGGCGCGGCAGAAACCGGGTTCTTTGTATCCATTGGCTGTTGTGGCACCGCCCCAACAGGTTGCCGTCTCGGTGTTCCAGAAAGGCGCCGGCTTCAAGGGTCTGATGAAGTCACACCAGAAGGCGTTCTCCCAGAAGTTCTCCATCCCGTGATAGTGGTTGTACTGAACCAGATCGAGTTTCTCGTGGATGTGCTGATAGTTGACACCACTGAAAGGCATCATGTCCGTCCCCACGGGTTGCTTCACAGCCTTGTGCAACAGATCAGCCTGGTGGTTGCAGAAATCAACATAGGAGTCCGACTGAAAAACCATCCAAGCGGTCAGCAGCGAAGGATGATGCCAGGTGCGTGACAACGGGATCGGCAGCTGGTCAAAACTCTGATATGTCTGACTCCACAGATCCATTCCCCACGCCGCATTCAACGCCTCAATGGTGCCGAAGCGCGCTTTCATGGCCTGCTGAAACTTTTGGTGACATACCGGACAGCAGCAACCCCGTGGAGTGGAGAAGTAGAGTTCATTGTCAATTTGCCAGCCGATAATGTTGGGATCCTTGCCAAACTCTTTCGCCAACACCTGGACGATCTGGGCGCAGTAGTCACGATAGACAGGGCTGTTCGGGCAGCCATGACGTCTGGCACCATGCTGCTGGCGAACTCCATCTTCTCCAACGACCAATACTTCGGGATGCTTGGTCACAAGCCAAATGGGTGGGGTGCAGGTTGGCGTGCCCATAATGGTGGCGATACCGGCCTTGCCCAGTTTGTCCACAGCCAGATGCAGCCAGGAAAAGTCAAATCGTCCTTCTTCCGGCTCCATGCGACTCCAGGCGAACTCGCCGACTCGCATCACATTCATCCCGGCCTTCTTCATGAGAGCAATATCCTCGTCTATCTGCTCCAGAGGCCAGTCTTCGGGGTAATATGCTGCACCCAGGTATGGTGGTTTGACAGAAGCCATGTTTCCTTGTCCTCTTTTCTATTCGAGATGCCGTTGTGTCCGACTAACGGACGAGGCAACGTGTATTCTAGGTTTTTCTATTCGGCTGTCAAGGCACGTGCGGATATCTCTGTGAACAGACCTTCTGTGATCTGCTGTCAGTCGTGCGGGATATCCATGTTGAAGTTCCCGCTGCCTTGACACCCGATGAAGGTGGGTTTACCTTTCTATCATGAAAGGAAATGACCGCCCCTGTGGGTGGGGCTACCCATATAGTATGAGCACCACACTCCCCCCTGTGGCGGTGTCATACAGCATCAGTTTGTAAGCGGTTGCAAAGGCATTTTGGTGCCGTGACTCTGCGGTGACCGACGAAAGGAAAAACGATGGGAAAAAAGAAGACGATTCATGTGCTCTCCAATACTCATTGGGATCGCGAATGGCGATTCCCCTTTGAAGAAACGCGATTCCTGCTGGTTGACCTGGTGGATTGGCTGCTCGATCTTATGGAGTCCACCCCGGAGTATCAGTTCTACAACTTTGACTCCCAAACCATCTTTCTTGAAGACTACCTTGAGTATCGTCCAGAAAACCGAGAGCGCCTGGAAGCCCTGATCCGTGCCGGTCGTCTGATCGTAGGGCCTTGGTATACGCTTCCCGAAATGTTCTCCGTTGGTGGGGAAGCCGTCGTGAGAAATCTTCTCATCGGCGGACGCATTGCGGACGAGTTCGGTGCGTGCTCCAAGGTTGGTTACACGCCCACGTCCTACGGACAGGTTTCTCAGATCGCCCAGATTTACAACAGCTTCGGCATTGACGGCATTATCTTCTACCGAGGCATTCATCATTCCGAATGCACCAATGAATACATTCTGGAAGCACCCGATGGCACGAGGATTCTGGGCATTTGTCTCAGCCGTCATTTCTGTCGCGGCGCCTTCTACATTCACGTCGTCAAGAGAACCATGCACCAGCCGGAGTGGTATCAGAAGGGAGGCTTCCGCTACGGAGAGGAAGACACCCTTGCGTTCCATCTTTGCCGAGCGGATGAAGATCATGAAGAAGAGCCGGTACTGCTGCGTTCCCCGTTTGGCAAGATGTGTCTCTTGAAACATGTTGCTGCAGGCGTCCACGGTGCGATGGAAGACGTGCTGGAGAAGGCCACAACCGACTGCCTGGTGCTCATGGACGGCATGGACAGCACCTATCCCAATCCCTTGCTTCCAAAAATCCTTAAGAAAGCCAATGAGGTCAACCCCGACTGGAAATTCATCCACAGTTCGCTGCCGAAGTTCCTGGAAGATCTGAAATCCAGAATTGATCCCAAGAAACTGACCGTTCTCAAAGGAGAACGACGACATCCCAGTCCCGACACCATGTTCAGCGCATTCCTGAAAGACAGCCTCTCGGCGCGTCTTTACATCAAGCAGCGAAACGCGCAGGTGGAACGAACGCTGAGCCGTTGGGCAGAGCCGTTCTCCTGCGTTGCCTCTTCATTGACAGGCAAGGAATATCCGACACGCCCACTGCTCAAAGCCTGGAAGACCCTTCTGGCTTGCCATGCCCACGATAGCATTGGCGGACTGAGTCCGGATCAGATTCACAAGGATATGATGGGGCGATTCGACCAAGCGGACTTGATCGGAAAGACTATCACCAAGAGAGCGTTGGGAGAGGTCATCACACAGGTGGATACCTCGGATTGCCAGTCTGAAGACGTGCTCGTGACCGTGTTCAATCCGCTCTCATTTGCCACCAATGCGGTGCCGTATGCTTATGTTGATCTGCCGCGGGAGAGGAATATCCGAGCCTTCTCGATGTACGATCACAAGGGCAAGAAGGTGCCACATCAGGTCATCTCACGTGAAGACAGCTATCTCATCGCCACCGAACCAAGTGAAACGCCTATGACCTTCAACACCACGAAATGGAAAGTGGCGTTTGAAGCAAAGGATATTCCTGCTGTTGGTTTCAAGACCTTCACCGTGCGACCCGAGCCTGGCAAACGCACCAACTACGGATCCCTGATCACCGGCACCAATACCATGGAAAACGAGTTCCTCAAGGTTGCGATACAGCCCGACGGCACGCTCACCGTCACGGACAAGACATCAGGAGAAGTCTACTCGAAACTTCTTCACTTTGAGGACGCTGGAGAATGGGGCGATCCCTGGACTCGGATGGTTCCACTGGGAGACAGAATCTACTCATCGCTTGGACAGCCGGTCAAAGTGCAACTTCTGGAAGACGGTCCCGTCTGCGCGGCATACTCCATCGAGATGAAATGGGCTCTGCCGGTCGGCATAGACAACGCAAGCAAGCAGCGCACAACCGAGGAGAAAGAGATCTGCATCATCTCCAAGATCTCAGTCAAGAAGGGCGTTCCAAGAGTCTTCATTGATATGGAAGTGGATAACACTGTTGGCAATCACAGGCTTCGGGCGTTGTTTGATTCGGGCTTTCACCCGAAGAACTCGGTTGCCTCAGGAGCATTTGATGTGCTCACCCGAAACGTTGCGCTCCCCGACACATCTACCTGGACGGAACCGATCACGGGAACCAATCCTCACTACGGTCTGGTTGCTGTGGAGAACGGAAAGCGCGGTGTTGCGGTGCTTTCACACGGCTTGACGGAATATGAAGTCTTCGACACGGATTCGGGAACTATTGCGCTGACGCTGCTTCGGGCATTCAGCTATCCGAAGATGTCCGGCTTGGCGCTGGAGAATCGCGTGGCGCGAGTCGGCAATGACAACTCCCAGTGCTTTGGCAAACACGCATACGCTCTCGCGCTGTGTTTCTACTCCGGCTCATGGGACAAGTCGGGCATTGTGGATCAGATGCAGCAGCATCAATATCCGCCCATGACGGTGCATCACAGCCCCTACAAGGGCGAAGGACTCTCGCGCTGTGAGTCATTTTTCCGTCTCGAACCGTCGGTGCTCAGTCTCTCCGCAATCAAACAAAGCGAAGACGGCACCATGACTATCGTGCGTTTCTTCAACCCACTCGACGAGCCGGTGCAAGGACACTTTTGGTCGAGAACCGCGGTCAAGAGCGTCGCATTGCTGAATCTCGATGAAACGATTGCCAGCAAGGGAACGGTGACTCGAAAACACCATATTGCGCTGACCGTACCCGCGAAGAAGATTGTTACACTGGGCCTGACGTTTGAGTAGCGCCTCTTGATTCCGATCCGCACAGCGCGCAGCCAGGTGTGCCATCAAGCCGTCTAAGGCTATTTCCCTGTGAGTCGGCAGAAACGCTGTGGATGAGGTTCTGCAGTCGCCACACGACCGTCTCGGTCGTGGACTCCTGTTCCCCACGGGCAAAACGCTCCCCACACTCGGAGAAGAAGATTCACCACCAAGACACA
>JAKQFZ010000983.1 GCA_029558215.1 Candidatus Omnitrophota bacterium | reverse complement strand
TAACACCCCCACCCCATACTTTATCTATACCCACGGTTTGCTGGACCCGGTATTCAAAGACCTTTTTCCGGCAAAGCACATTAGGAAATGGATTCTATGGAAACTGCGAGAACACAGGGTGTTGCGCGATGCACGCGCTGTCCTTTTCACAGGAGAAGAGGAGAAGGTCGCCTCAGAAAATGGTTTCAAGCCCTTCAAATGCCGATCTCGTATCGTACCCTACTGCATCTCTTCACCCGCAGGAATTCCGGAAAACCAGAAATCAGTTTTCCTGAATGCGTTCCCGATGTGCCGCGACAAGCGGCTGATCCTGTACCTGGGACGCATTCATCCCAAGAAAGGAGTAGACCTTCTGGCACAGGCTTTTGCCAAACAGGCCAGATCACGGCAAGACACACTACTGATAATGGCAGGACCGGACCCCGATAGCTTGCGCGGAAGTCTTGAGACCCTGATTCCTCAAGAGCTCCGTTCCCGGATCATCTGGACCGGAATGCTTTCCGGTGATCTCAAGTGGGGAGCTTTCCGGTCTTCCGAAGTGTTTGTCCTGCCATCACACCAGGAGAATTTCGGCATTGCTGTTGTTGAAGCACTGGCCTGCGGAACACCGGTGCTGATAAGTCGGCGAATCAATATCTGGCGTGAAATTCAATCCTCCTCTGCCGGACTTGTGGAAGAAGACTCTCTTGAAGGCACGCGGCGTATGCTTGACCAGTGGCTGAGAATGAGACCGGAACAGACGAACACGATGCGTCACAATTCCAGGCTATGCTACGAGACACATTTCAGACCTGAACAAGCTCTCGCTCAACTACTGAAAGCCCTGTCAGAACCAGCTCCCGAATGACACACGACAACAATAAAGACGTGGAATGAACAGCACCCAACAGACCACGCAAAGCAACAGCAACGCTCCATCGGTATGGATACTCACAAACACGCCCAGCCCTTACCAGTTGGAGTTCTTCAATGCCCTGGCTGAAAGCAATCTCTGCAAACCACAGATCAGATTTATGAATCTCCAGCACAGGGGCACCTCGCCTCTGTCAGGCACGACGCCCTCCTTCCACTTCCGGGAACTCAAGCGGCTTCCATCATTTGCATCCCGGGAGGAACTCACAATCCATCCCGGCGCCGTTTGCGAGGTGCTGACCGGACACTTTGATGCCTATGTCCTCTCAGGTCTCTACACAAGCCCAACGTTTGTGCTGTGTTCGGCCATCCTGACTGCACTCAGGAAACGCTGGTTTGCCTGGCTTGAACCGCCCTG
>JAKQFZ010000974.1 GCA_029558215.1 Candidatus Omnitrophota bacterium | reverse complement strand
TCTCCAGGCAATTCTGGCTGTCCACCGCCCTGTTCTCCGTTTGGCATTGTGGGGAGGATGGAGCACACTAGCGGTCGCCGCGGCGATCCTCGTCGCATCCTTTGCCTTGATACCTGGGATCGGAACGGAGTTCTTGCCTGCCTTGGACGAAGGTGCCATTGCCATCAATGTCGTGCGTCTGCCATCAGCGGGCTTGGAAGGATCTAAGATACAGGCTCTTCTGATGGAACGCCGACTGAAAGAGAGATTTCCGGAAATCGAAAGCGTGGTCAGCAAGACAGGACGTGCGGAGATCGCCGAGGATCCGATGGGACCGGAACAGAACGATCTGATCCTGAGCCTCAAGCCCAAGGATCAGTGGACGTCGGCACGCACAAAAGACGAACTTGTCAGACTCATCAGTCTGGAACTGGCAAAGATACCCGGGATACGTCCTGCATTCTCTCAGCCAATTGCTCTTCGCGTCAATGAATTGATCAGCGGGATAAAGTCCGATGTGGCGATCAAGATACTTGGAGATGACCTCGAAGAACTTCAGTCCATTGGAGCCGAGATTGCTCCCATTCTATCCACCATCGAAGGTGCCGAAGACGTAAAACTGGAGCAGGTCTCCGGATTCTCTCAGACCGAAATCCAGTATGATCGGAGGTCCTTGGCGAGACACGGCATCAGTGTCTCCGAAGTCAACGAGATCATTGAGACAGCGGTTGGAGGTAGAGTGGCAACGGAGTTGTACGAGGGACAGCGGAAAATCGCCGTCCTGGTACGATTCCCAGAGCAATTCCGTCGGGACAGAGAAACACTTGAAAGACTCCTGGTGGTGTCCCCCATGGGCTACAGAGTTCCTCTGGCAGACTTGGCTGAGATCGTCGAAGTGGATGCTCCCGCCCAGATCAGCCGAGAGAATTCCCAGCGACGCCTCCTGGTCGAATGCAACGTGCGAGGCCGTGATATCGGAGGATTCATCCGAGAGGCTCAGGGACGCACTCAGGAGATCAGCGATTCCCTGCCGGAAGGATATCGGCTGGTGTGGGGTGGGCAGTTTGAAAACCAACAACGCGCCGCAGCACGTCTTCGAATTGTCGTCCCTATTGCGCTGCTGTTGATCTTCGTTCTGCTCTACACATCTCTGAACTCGCTCAAGAGCGCATTTCTGGTTTACATGAATCTTCCCTTCGCGGTGGTGGGAGGTTTGCTTGCCTTGCATGTGCTTGGGATCAA
>JAKQFZ010000961.1 GCA_029558215.1 Candidatus Omnitrophota bacterium | reverse complement strand
GATGCTTGGATTCTTGACAACCGATGCCGATGTCCCTAAGAGTGTTCTTCAGAGGATGTTGCGTCAAGTCGTCAAGCGCACCTTCAACAGAGTGACGGTTGACAGTGATACGAGTACCAATGACACGGTGATCGTGATGGCAAACGGTGCCAGTGGCGTGAAGATTTCATCAATGGAATCCTCAGAAGGGAAGGCACTCCTTCAGGGTTTGGAGCAGGTGTGTTCTGAACTGGCGGCACAGATCGCTCTTGACGGTGAAGGAGCCACGAAACTGGTGAGAGTGATCTGTCAGGGTGCGCGTTCTGAGAAGGATGCGGAGAAGGCGGCGCGAACCGTCGCAGATTCGCCGCTGGTCAAGACTGCGGTTTTTGGCAATGACGCCAATTGGGGTCGTATCGTCGCTGCCTTGGGGCGTTCTGGCGCTCGATTTGATCCGGAGAAAGTCTCCGTATTTCTCGGGTCTGTGCAGGTTGTAAAAGCGGGTGGCAGGGCAAAGTATCGCGAAGAAGACGCGACGCAGGCCATTTCCGAAAAGGAAGTTGTTATCAGGATGGTGCTGAGAGAAGGCAGCGCGGTCTGCGAGATCAAGACCTGCGATCTGTCCTATGATTACATCAGAATAAATGCTGCGTACCGGACTTAGTCTGGGTACTGGAGGAGGAACTTGTTTTGGCGAAGTCTTTGGTGATAGTGGAGTCGCCGGCAAAGGCGAAGACCATCAATAAAATACTTGGCAAGGATTACACGGTGGCGGCGTCCTACGGCCACATACGCGATCTTCCCAAGAAAGATCTCGGAGTCGAGATCAAAGACACCGTTTTTGAACCGAAATACGTCATCTCGCCCGAATCGAAAAAGACAGTTGCAGAATTGAAGAAACTTGCGCGGTCGAGCGACACGATTCTCTTGGCGGCTGATCCTGATCGTGAAGGAGAAGCCATCTGCTGGCACCTTGAGGAAGTACTTGGAAAGCAGACGTCACAAATCCAGCGCATCCAGTTCAATGCGATCACACCGTCTACAGTCAGGGAAGCGGTGGAGCATCCCGGACCGATTGACATGTCCAAGGTCAATGCGCAGCAGGCACGACGCGTATTAGACCGTCTGGTTGGATACAAGATCAGTCCTCTGTTGTGGCGCAGTGTTGGTAAGGGACTGTCGGCGGGAAGAGTGCAGTCGGTTGCCGTCCGGCTCATCTGCGAGCGTGAGGATGCCATCAACGCATTTGTCCCTGTCGAGTATTGGTCTATTGTCGCCCAACTGTGTCATGATACCGGAGCACCCTTCAACGCCTATCTCTATGCCATTGGTGAAGCGCGTGTGGGGAAGGAAGACGGAGATCTCAAGGATGCCAAGGTTCGACGGATTGCCACGGGCGAAGAAGCTGAGGATCTCGTCAGCCGTCTGAAGGGTGAAGCGTACCGTGTTGTGAATGTGGACAAGAAGCCGAAGAACCGCAGCGCCGCACCACCGTTCATCACAAGCACGCTGCAGCAAGAAGCTTCGAGACGTCTGGGCTTCAGTCCTGACAGAACCATGAGAATTGCGCAACGCCTGTATGAGGGTGTTGAGATCGGTTCCGATATTGTCGGCCTCATTACCTACATGAGAACGGACTCAGTTCGAATTTCGGAAGAAGGACTTACCGAGGCGAGGCAGTATATCAACACACAAATCGGTCAGGATTATCTGCCCGAAAAGGCGAATCGGTACAGACAGAAGAGTTCCGCACAAGATGCTCATGAGGCTATTCGTCCCAACTATGTCTCCCGAACGCCTGAAGAGATGAAGGTTTACTTGGAAAAGGACGAACTGCGCCTCTATGAGCTTATCTGGCGTCGCTTTGTCGCCTCGCAGATGGTGCCAGCGCAGTTTATGGCGACTACGGTTGACATCTCAGCGGGCGACTGTATGTTCCGTGCCACTGGTCTTCAACTGCTCTTCGAGGGCTTTCTCAAGGTGTATGGTCGAAATGCAGAAGACGAAGAGGAGGGAATGCTTCCCGAACTTTCACCACAAGACCTTCTGAAGTTGCTGAGCCTCAGATCGGAGCAGCACTTCACCAAACCACCGGCGCGATACAATGAAGCGAGCCTGATTAAGGAGTTGGAGGACAAAGGCATCGGGCGTCCGAGCACCTATGCTTCCATCGTGAAGACGATCCAGGATCGGGGCTATGTTGAGAAAAAGGAGAGGGTCTTTTTCCCGACGGAACTGGGCTTTTTGACCAACAAACTCCTGATCGAAGCGTTCCCGGAAATCCTGGATGTGGGCTTTACGGCACGTGTTGAAGACCGTCTGGACAAAGTTGAGGAAGGGAATGAGGACTGGCAGGCGCTGCTTTTCGGTTTCTACACACCATTCTCAAAGGCTGTTGATTCTGCATTGGCTGGACTTCGCAAGTCCATCAAGGACATGCAGGAGGAGACAGAAGAAGTTTGTGAGAAGTGCGGCAGGAAGATGGTGAAGAAATGGGGTCGCAATGGCTGGTTTCTTGCCTGCCCGGGATATCCGGACTGCAAGAATGCCAAGGCGCTCAATGGCAACGGAACCCAACAAGTTCGCGAGACGGGCGAGCCGTGTCCCGAATGCGGTAAGCCCCTACTGATTCGCGAAGGCAAACGCGGGGAGTTCTATGCCTGCTCGGAGTACCCCAAATGCAAATACTCGAAGTCCATTGGCATTGGTATCAACTGTCCCAAGCCTGACTGTGACGGGCAAGTCACCGCACTCAAAGGCAAGCGGGGGAAATTATTCTACGGTTGTACCAACTACCCCAAGTGCAACTTCATTGCGTGGGATGAGCCGGTGGTGGAGAAGTGCCCTGAATGTGGAAATCCATTTCTGGTTCGCAAGGAGTACAAGTCCAAGGGATCGGTCATCAAGTGTCCTCAGAAGGAATGCAAATATCTGCGCCCGGTCGAACCAAAGCCGGATTGAGAGAAACCTTCCGAGTGACCCTTTGTCGGGAGATCGTTGTGAGGAAAAGTTCCGAGCTGTTGGGTCAGTTTCTGCAACATATTCAGGGCGCTCAGCATGTTTCGGAGAAAACGGTCGAAGCGTACCGCCGCGACCTGATCCAGTTTTTCAATTATCTGGAAGGTGACTGGTCAGGGCGCATTCCGTGCCAGGTCGTGGAAGACCACTTTCCTGAGACAGATATTTCCGAAGTGGATGAGTTGAGAATTCGGGGGTTCCTTTCCTATCTCCATGAATCGGGTTCCAGTTCCCAGACTGTGCAAAGGAAGATGTCTGCAATTCGGTCCATGCTGAGATATCTTGCTGCGGGGGGGCTGATTCCGAGCAATCCCGCAGATCGAGTACGCACGATGAAGATGGGCAGGCATCTCCCCAGAGCACTCAGCCAAGAGGGAGCAGAGCAGCTCATCGAGTCGCCTGAAGAAAATGAGTTCTGTCAGGTGCGCGACAGGGCGATCTTGGAGACCTTATACTCTACGGGGATGCGCGTGACTCCACTTACCAGAATCAATGTTGCTGACTACGACTCACGGGTCGGAAGCGTGCGAATTGTCAGCAAGGGGAGCAAGGAGCAGATTCTGCCGCTGGGTCAGTGCGCGCTTCAGGCCTTGGATGAGTATCGAAAGGTTCGCTCCAATTTGCTTAAGCAACTGGGCAAGCCGGAAGTTGATGCTCTCTTCTTGAACAGAGTGGGCGAGCGTATCACGCAACGCAATGTTCAGCGCCTGACAAGGAAATGGGCGTTGAAGACCGGTTTGGGAAGTGTTACTCCGCATACTCTCAGGCACTCTTTTGCGACACACCTCTTGGAGAATGGAGCGGATTTGCGTTCGATTCAGGAACTTCTTGGCCACAGCAGCCTTTCGACGACCCAGAAATATACTCATCTTTCGCTGAAGCAGATTCGAGAGGTCTATCAGAAGTCGCATCCGCGGGCGGGTCGAAGATGACGAAGGAACTTGTCCCAAGGCAGGGCATTTCACCATTTTTCCCAACTTCCTGTGCTCCGGAACGGACAGGGTGGTATCATAATGCAGATTGTAATTGGGAGGTTCTATTGTGAGAGAGCGGATAGTAAAACTGGGTACCATTGACTTGGACTTGGTGGAGACCACTCCTATTGTGTTCAAAGGAAAACTCTACCGTTTTGAGTATGTCCGACCTGGATATTCTGGCAATGCTGATGGGGTTTCGTTCTTTCGGTTTGTTGAGCGTGATTCAGGGAAAGCCTCGGCTTCCTTTGCTCGGGACTATCATTTGGGGAATGTGATGGTTGAGGGGGATACTCTCTATGTTACCGGGACTAACAAATGGGACGGAGATCGGGTTGATCTCTTTGTGTCCGACGATATGGAGAATTGGCAGTCACAGGTGGCACTTGAACTGCCTGGCTATGGACTCTTCAATACGTCCCTGTGTCGGGCGGATGAAAAGTATGTCCTGATGTTTGAAGTGGGAAGGCCACCTGAGGTAGCAGGTGTTCGCTTCACAGCTCTTTTTGCCGTCTCAGATGATTTGAAGAAATGGAACGTGTTGCCTCAGGAATGCTGCTATGCAAAAGACCGTTACACTGCACCTCACTGTTTGCGCTTCCTGGACGGCTATTTCTACAATTTCTACCTGGAGGCGGTCAGCGGAGGATATGAGCAGTATGTTGTGCGCTCTCGCGATCTCATTCAATGGGAGTCCAGTCCGCTGAATCCAGTTCTGCGGGCTTGCGACAACGATCGAATCATTGCCAACCCCAGTCTGACGGCTGAGCAAAAGGAACGCATCAGGACTGCTGTGAACATCAACAACTCCGACATAGACTTCTGCGAATACAATGGGACTCTCGTTATCAACTACTCTTGGGGCAATCAGCACGGTGTGGAGCACCTTGCTGAAGCACGCTTTGACGGGACACTCAAGGAATTTCTGACCGGCTGGTTTCCGGAAGTATGATCTGAAGGCGGCAGAGCCTCAGGAGGAACATCATGGATATATCAACCCTTCGAAGTTTCTTTATGTGGTGCACCGTGGTGAATGCAGGGCTTCTTGCGCTCTCGTTTCTTTTCATTGCTCTTGCTGGGGAGTGGATCTACCGGATGCACCGGCGTTGGTTTCCTATGTCCAAAGAGAGTTTCAGCATTGCGATGTACTGTTTTCTAGCTCTTTTCAAGATACTGATACTGGTATTCAACCTTGCTCCCTACATCGCTCTGCTGATCATGGGATAGGATCCGAGCTGTTGTTCGGCTCGGACTGGGTCTGGAAAGCAGCGCAGATGCCAGGCTGTATTATTCTTCCTGTCCGATGTGCTTCAGCGGCAGAAAGCCAAAACTTGGCATGACGCTCTAGAAAGAGGATATCAGTGGTCGAATCGCGAAGACGTCCCAGTATGTTGATCGTTGATGACGAGCCATCCGTCCTGGAACTCTGCAAATGGGTTCTTAAGGAACTCGACTTTGAAGTCTGTCTCGCCAAATCTGGGAAAGAGTGTCTGGTATCTGCCTCTTCCGTCAGGCCTGACTTCATTTTGCTGGACGTTCAGCTGCCGGATCTTGATGGATTGGCTGTTCTTGAAGAGCTTGTTCAGAAAGGTCTTGCACATTGTCCAGTCGTTATGATGACAGGCTCTCCAACCGTGGACATGGCGGTTCGAGCAATGAAACTGGGTGCAAAGGATTTTCTGCAGAAACCTTTCTCAAATCAGAAACTCCTGGAAATCGTCCGTGAACACATGAAGACCGAACGCATCTGGTCGGGTGATTCGAGACCTCACTGGGCTGAACGGATTGGTTTGGTCGGAAGTTCCGAAAAGATGAGAAGCGTGCTGAAACTAGTCGAGCGTGTCGCCTGGAATGATGTGACGATCATGCTTTACGGGGAAAGTGGAACCGGCAAGGAACTGATTGCCCGTTCGATACACAGCATTGGCTCACGCGCTTCTGAACCTTTCGTTCCTGTGGACTGTTCGGCGTTGGCAACCAGCATTATCGAAAGCGAGTTGTTTGGTCACGTCAAGGGAGCCTACACCGGGGCACACGGTAACCGTGAAGGACTGCTCCGAGTCGCGGGCAAGGGTACCGTCTTTCTGGATGAAGTGGGCGAACTTCCGCTCGACGTGCAGGCAAAACTGCTTCGTGTTCTTCAGGAAAAGGTCGTCAGGCCTCTCGGCTCAGAGGAGTTCTATTTTCTGGAGGCCCGGGTTATCGCGGCGTCCAACAGAGAACTCCAGCAGGCCGTTCGTGAAGGGAAGTTCCGTGAAGATTTGTTCTATCGTTTGAACGTGATTCCGATTCATCTTCCGCCACTCAGGGAGCGCCGCGAGGATATCCCCGCCTTGGCAGATTTCTTTCTGAAGAGATATTCATCTCGGGCGTATTCTGCTGTTCGAATGAGTGCTTCAGCGATGCAGTTTTTGGTGCAGTTCGATTGGCCGGGCAACTGCAGGCAGTTGGAGAATGCTGTCCAGCGTGCACTTGTCTTGTCGGACGAAGATGAGATTCAGATCTCACATCTGTCTCAGATGAATCTCACGCCGAACGCGAGACAGAGTGTTGCCGGGGATGTTTCTTCCTCACTTCTTGAGAGTGCGGAGCGACAGACCATCGTCCAAGTGATGAATCAGACTGGTTGGAACAAGCGCGAGGCCGCACGCCTTTTGGGTATCAGCAAGACAACGCTCTACGCAAAGTTGGCCAAGTTCGGGATCAGCACAGAAGGCCGTCAAACGTTGGAGTAGATCCACGTCCAATTTCGCTATGCGGCCAGTTTCTGGACTAGTTGGAGAGAACAGAACAGAAACTGGTCACCTCCTATCATCCCTTCTTGTTTTCGTTCGGTATAACCTCTTCAGTATCAATGTGTTGTGTGTTTCACATTGAGTGGGCACAGAGATTGCTCAGCTTGAAAGTAGAATGAGGGATGACACCATAGGTCGAACGGATTTCATACGCGCGGTGTTGTCAGGCAGACGAAAGGAACGATGGAGATGAATGCTGAGGAGAGAGTTGAGTGGATTGCCGAGGCACTGCTCCTGGTTGAACCAACCGATTTTCAGGACTTGGCCAACGTCCATACTGAGTTTGAGAAGCTCATTGAGTGGTCGAAGAGCGTTGGGCGTACTGATGTTCTGACTCTTTCTTCGAGGAGTCTCTCTTTGATTGAGAGAGTCATCCTGCAGGAGACAGATGATCCGGTCGGGGCACTTGAACAAGTCGGAAAGAATCTCTCCGCGATCCAGAATCTGGTGCGAGATATTGGCGGAGATGATTTGCGGACTTCTTCCGGGCAAAGTTCAGATCTGTCCCAGAACACAACCAACCAGGAGGATGGCGAGAGTGTTTCCCATCCAACCGGCCTTCCCACGCATATAGATGCACAGATATTTGCCGACTTTCTTGCCCGTCAGGGGAGTGTTCTGGAGCGTGTTGAGGAATTGGTGTTGGTTCTGGAGCAGGGAAAGGGTGAGAGTGTCCTGGCGGAACTTCGAAGGATCATCCACACGCTGAAAGGAGAGGCTGGGCTTCTGTGCCTGGACGAAGTTCAGTCGCTGTGCCATGTGACTGAGGATCTGCTCGACTCGGGCTGCGGGAGTGCTGCCGCAGACAGACTTCTGGCTGTGAAGGATTGGCTTGCTCGAGCCTTTGATGCCTATTCGGGGAAAGGAGCGCTTCCGGAATCAGTAGAGGAACTGCTGAAGGAGTTGACCGATCTGGTTGCGCGTAATGAAGCTGAACGAACGTCTGATGCAGATGTGGGTAAGAGCAGTTCAGATGCGATGGGTCTTGCCTTACCCGCTCCTGAGACGGAACAGAAGGAAGTGGTACTCGAAGCGGATCCGGATCTGCTGAAGGATTTTGTCTTTGAGGCGCGCGAGCATTTGGATTTCTGTGACATTCACCTTCTTACTCTTGAATCCACTCCCGATGATGAAGAAGCGATCAATGCAGTCTTTCGCGCATTTCACACTATCAAGGGCGTGGCTGGATTCCTGATGCTGAATCAGGTGCAGAAGCTGGCGCACGAGGCTGAGAACCTCCTTGACAGGGCGCGCAAAGGCCAACTCACTCTTTCCGGTCCGGCCATTGATGTCACCTTTGATGCTGTTGATGCCTTGAAGCGTTTAGTTACGAATGTCAGTGATGCATTGGGTTCTGGAGGGGCTCTTGTCGTGGATTCATCTGTTCCCGGGCTCATTCGGCGAATCCAGGATGTCATTGCAGGACGTGTTGAGCAAATAGAGCAGGAGCCGACATGTGCTCCAGGGGCGAAAGTGGGGGACATTCTGGTTGAGTCAGGAAAGATTACCCGTGAGGTGCTCGAAAATGCCTTACGGATGCAAGACGTTCCCCCCGAGAAACCGAAGCTGGGTGACATTCTTGTCGAGGAGGCCATCACATCGAGCCTCAAGGTCGAACAAGCCGTCGAGGTTCAGAAGGAGCACCCCGAGAAAGGGAAGATTGGGGAGATACTTGTCGGATTGGGAGCAGCATCGGAGGAAGACATCCAGCACGCTCTGGAGAAGCAGAGCGAACCACCCGAACGCCCGAGGATCGGCGAACTACTGGTTCGGGAAGGAGAAGTCCAAGCGAAGGACGTCGTTCAGGCGCTGAGGGAGCAGAAGACTCTCGCGGCGCGTCAGGCGGCGGTACAGATTCGTGAAGCCATAAAGGTTGACGCAGATCGGCTTGATCGGTTGATTGATATGATAGGAGAACTGGTCATTGCTGAATCCATGGTCAGCCAGTCCTTGGAGTTGAGGGAGAATCTGTCCACTGAGTTTGGTCGTCAACTTGCTCAACTGGACAAGATCACGAGGGAACTCCAGGAGATCGGGATGTCTCTGAGGATGGTTCCCATCCGCCCGACTTTCCAGAAGATGGCGCGGTTGGTTCGTGATCTTGCAAAGAAATCCAACAAGAAAGTTGAGTTTGAGGTGTCTGGCGAGGATACGGAACTTGACAAGACTGTTGTTGATCTGATTGGCGACCCGCTGGTTCACATGATCCGAAACTCAGTGGATCATGGTATCGAATCTGAAGACGAGAGAGTTCGAGCGGGCAAGTCTCCCTCGGGCGTTGTGAGACTGAAAGCATTCCATAAAGGGGGAACCATCCATATTGACGTTGAGGATGACGGGCGTGGGCTTGACCGAGAGGCAATTCTCACAAAGGCCATAGAACGGGGATTGGTTCAGGATCGAGAGGGACTTTCAGACCGGGAGATATACAATTTTGTCTTTCATCCAGGTTTTTCAACAGCCAAGACGGTAACCGATGTCTCTGGTCGTGGTGTTGGGATGGATGTTGTGAAGAGGAATATCGAATCTCTGCGTGGGCAAGTGGACATTCAGACCGAGCCAGGACGTGGGAGCGTCTTCTCGATTCGTCTTCCGCTCACCTTAGCGATCATAGATGGAATGGTTGTTCAGATCGGAACCGAGCGATATATACTTCCCACTCTCTCCGTTGTGACTTCGATTCGACCTTTTCCGGATCAGATTCAGACGGTGTTGGGTCGGGGGGAGATGCTTGAAGTGCAGGGGGAACTGATTCCTCTATACCGCCTCGGTCGACTCTTTGACACTCAGGGTGCCATCGAAGACATTCTGAATGCGATCAT
>JAKQFZ010000949.1 GCA_029558215.1 Candidatus Omnitrophota bacterium | reverse complement strand
CACCTGCGCGCGCAGCGAATCGATAAACGTCAGGTGGAAGCCGGTGTTGGGCGGCGCTTTGATGACTGAATCAAGTGTTCTCGCCCATTTCTCTCAACTTATTCTGCGCTAACTCGCGCACCCAGTTCTCGGCTTTATACTCCGCCATCTCCCGCAATGTGGCTTTGACTTCTTCAGGGTATATATCCCGAAGTAGTTCAACAGCGTCGAATCGCAGATATGGATAGGGGTCTTGAAGAAGAGGCCTCGCCAAGTGAAAGACACTAGATTGTCCATAGCGCTCCAAAATCGCGATGGCCGTATCTCGATCATCGGAGTTACTACTGCTGATTAGCTGTTCGATGACAACCAAACCCTCGGTGGGGTTTCTTTCGACAAATCTGAGACCAGCCCGCGCGCGTGGCTCAACATAGCCTACATGCTCAGTGAATATCCACTTTAGAATTGCATCCAAGTCATCGGGGGGGTGGGCAAGGAGATCGTTGACTACATCCCACTCGTTGCCGGGTAAGCCCTCATGCGGCGCAGTCTGCATTCTGCGTTGATATTCTGCCAAACTATCGGTCATGGCTATTTCTCTGACGATTTCAGTCTGCCGTCCAATCTATCTAGACCGAACTATCTTGACCTACCTATCTGGATCCCTAGACTGAGAAAACTCAGTATGACACACCAAAATGGTTGGACTTGTGCCAAGTCCGGCGACGTCCACATTATGCACCTCGAATCTGTTCTTGTCAAGCGGACAAGTCGGCACCTTGATGAGTTCTGCTACCGAGGCTGTCTTGCCACCCGCATCTCGTCCGGAAGTAAGGTTACATTAACCAGATCACTCTCTGGTCTTTGATCAACTCGAAGTGAGTCCGGGGCACATCACCTCTGCTATGTGCCTCGGTCTGACTTGCTGGAGTCTTGCTCCGTTCTGTCCAGGATGCTCTCCATCTGTTCCAGGATCTCTTTGCGCTGCATCGGTTCCAGCCCAGGGTACTTCAGCTCGGCGATCAATTGGCGCAGCTCGTCCTTCTGAGACAGGTCCAAGAACTTGCGCGCCAGATCCGCCGAGGCCGGGTCAAAGCTCGCAGCGCCACGGTAATAGTCCCTCTGTAACATG
>JAKQFZ010000942.1 GCA_029558215.1 Candidatus Omnitrophota bacterium | reverse complement strand
TTTTGAGCAGCGCATAGACGTGGGGGCGGGAAAGGCCTGAGAGTTGGCAGAGCATTTCGATATCGCTGCCCGATCGTCTGATCGCTTCTTCGAGGTACGTCTGATCGAGTTGAGCACGTACCTCACGCAAAGGGGGAAGTTCGCTTGCCCAGGAGAAAATCGCTGCGTTTTCTGGTGACAGTCTCGAAGGGGTGCCGTCGCCTTGGATACCGGCCTGAATGACACTCGTTCGGATATGCGTTGGAAGATGACTGGCAAAGAGAGTCGGCTCGTCGCCAGCATTCACCACAGCACTAACGATGGCTTGAGACAGTTCCCGAACATTGCCCGGCCAGGAGTACTGCATCAAGGTCTGAAGGAATCCGTCATTGATTCCCATCATGTCCCTGTCGAGTGCCTTGCACTGCCACATCACAAAGTGTGTGATGAGCGAAGGAAGATCATCCATCCGTTCCCGCAATGGTGGAAGTGAAACCGTCAGGGCGCGAAGCCGATAGAGCAGATCCCGACGAAAAGTCCCCTGGGAGACCATGTCATCGAGGTTGCGGTGAGTCGCGGCAATGACTCTGAAGTCGCTGGTATGTGTTTCATCAGCTCCGACGGGGCGATAGCAGCGTTCCTGAAGAACACGAAGGAAGGATTTTTGAACCTCCATGGGCATATCTCCGACCTCATCGAGGAACAGAGTTCCGCGGTGCGCCTGGCCGATCAGACCAATATGATCATCATGCGCGTCGGTGAAGGCTCCACGAGCGTGTCCGAAAAGGACACTGCCCACCAGCGTTTCGGGCAGTGCGGTGCAGTCAACGACCACAAAGGGATTCGCGGCGCGGCGACTGTTGGAATGGATCGCAATGGCACACAATTCCTTGCCAGTGCCGGTCTCTCCCGTCACCACAACACTTGCGTCACTGTCCGCCGCTTGAGCCGCGACGGACAGCGCTGCCCGAAAAGAGGCGGAATTCCCGATCATGTCCGGAGCATGAAACAAAGTCCGTCTGGCAGCACCACGCTGGCTCTCGCGATGCTGAAGCGCCCTCGCAAAAGACAGTTCCAAGGCACGAATCGAAGCGCCTTTTGAGAGATAATCCCAAGCTCCATGTTTGATCGCCAGTTCAGCACCTTCCATATCGCCATATCCCGTGACAATGATGACTTCAGGCGGCAAGAAGGAGTTTCGCAGTTCCGAGAGGATGTCCAGTCCGGAGCCATCGGGGAGATGCACATCGAGGAAGACGATGTCGTAGGACGTTTCGGACGCTCGTTTGGATCCTTCAGCAAGCGTGTGTGAAACGGAAACACCATGCCCGGCACGGTGGATGTGTTCCGTCAGCACCTGACAGAACAGTTCATCGTCGTCAAGAATGAGCACTTCGGCCATCAACAGTCCTCCGGACTTTGCACAGAGCGGTCAAGAACCTGACGAACAGTCAAGGCGATCTTCCGGATGGTCGCCGGCTTCAAGATGAACTTCTCGATACGACCTTGAGTGACAAGTTGTTCCAGTTTCTCGTCACCATACCCCGTAGAAAGTATCACACGAGCATCAGGACGTACACGATGGATTTCATCGGCCAACTCCAGTCCGGTCATCTTGGGCATAGTCATATCGGTCAGAACGAGATCAAAATCGTCTGGCTTCTCCATGAAGGTGACCAGTCCTGCCTCGGCACCCAATCGGGTTGTCACATGGTAACCCAACGACACAAGTACACGACCTGAAAAATTGAGGACGGACTCCTCATCATCCACGACGAGAATCCGTTCAGTGCCTCGGCAAAGCGCCTCGGGGCTCTGTTCCGTACTGACCAATTGTGTCTGTTGTTCACTCCGAGGCAACAGGATATCAAATGTGGTTCCTTTGCCCAGCTCAGAGGACACTTTGATCCCCCCGTGGTGACTCTGAACCACACCCAGCACCACGGAGAGTCCCAAACCCGTTCCTGCTCCCTTGGTCGTGAAGAATGGGTCAAAGATGCGTTCCAAACGCTCCCTGACAATACCATAACCCGTGTCGCTGACGCTCAGCCGGACATACAAACCAGGTGGCAGGTGGGCGAACGCAGGCTCAGCATCACCTGTCAACTCGTAGCTCCCAACAGAAACGCTCAACGTTCCACCGTCGGGCATTGCCTGCCAGGCATTTGTGCAGAGATTCATCACCACTTGATGGATCTG
>JAKQFZ010000935.1 GCA_029558215.1 Candidatus Omnitrophota bacterium | reverse complement strand
TTCATTGGCTCTCAGGATCATCCCCGCGCAGTCGGTGATCAAGGCCGCCTCGGGAGCCAGTTCAAAGATATCAGGCATTGTCGCCTGAGGAAATCCTGAAGACCCTTGACATGTTTCCTGCTCATTCACCAGCAGCCTTCTCCTGTGTGAGCGTATCCAGATGTGTCTTGTTGCGAGCCTGGATGCCGACCTGAGCCATCTGGTGAGATCCCATCCGAATTCCTAGGCAGAATAGCTCCGATTCCAGAGTCTGGATCAGGAATTGCTCAGCCCGACCACGGGGTACAGACCAAGCCTGTCGGCCACCAACACAAGTATAAGCATGGCAAGGAAGCTCAGAGCTCCTGCCGTCAGAACCATCAGGGTTCGCTTGGGCTTGACGCGAAGGTCAGGCTCGACCGCTTTTGAGACAAGACGGACATCCTGGATCTGAGATGATCTCTGCATCTGAGCCTCCTTATAGCGCTCGCTGACCAGGCTGAAGGCTTCATTAGAGGAAGTCTCTCGCCGCTCCAAATCAGAGAGATCCACCTTCATCGTCTCAACTTGATCCATAAGAGTCTGAACCTCTGTTTTGAACTGATCTATTTTTTCCTTCAGAGCGCTCTGGACTGTGAGATCACGGGCAAGGTCTTTCTCGGTATTCTGATGAAGGGTCTGCGTCTCGATGAACTCAATGTATTGCTGATTGTGGGCTTTGCGGGCTTCCTCAACGGCCTGAGTGAGTATACTTTTCTGCTCTCGCCACAGGGTTAGTTTCTTCTGAAGTTCCATGACTTCCTGCTCTTTTGCGGCGAGAGCAGCCTGTTGCGCTTCGTTCATCGCCTTGAAATAAGCCCTCTGCCCAGTAGAATTGACCAACTTGGCTCCCAGTTCCTCATACTCAGGAGAGAACACTTCCTGTTCATAGGTGAGTTTGCCAAGAGTCTCCACATCCTTTGAGGAATCAACCTTGTTCAAGAGAGGTGTGATCGCTTCTAAGGGAATCTGCCCCTTCAGTTCTACAACGGACTTCATTCCTTCCCGTATGGATTCTTCTGAGGCAAGCCTCTGCTCCCAAGCCTTCAATTCGGACTGGGATTGAACCACACCCTTTCGGAGCGTATTCAGGTTGATAAGTTCGTCAGTGAGACGGGAGAGTTCCATCTCGTATCCCGTTCGTTCTTCAAACTCCTCCAGTGATGCAAGCGCACGCCAGACCCCTTCCTTGGAGCGCAGAACACCAAGCAAGAGGAACTTTCCCTGTCTGGATGCCGACTCGATATCGCCAGCAAGGCTCTGAAGCGCTTCATCTGGATTCAGATAGGTACGCATCGCTCCAACCCATTCTCCCGTGGGCTTTCTCAACTCATCCAATTCGTGTGCCAGTTGATCAAGGCTCTTGCGTTTCTTCTCGATCAACCGCTCGAGTTGCTTAAGTTCAGCAAGTGCTGAAGGCTGATAGACAAGTTCATTGGTTGTCGGATCGCGATACTGCTCGGAGCCTCCAAGCAAGACCTGATTCAATGAATCCAATTGCTTCTGCACCAACTCGATAGGATTGTTCGCTTTGTATTCCCGAATCGCGTTTCCAGCACCCCAAGCGTCAGTCGCGGCCTGAACAAATGCAGAACTAACAGACTCTACCGCTTCCTTGGTGTTCTCGGCAGTCACAAGCCTCGCCCGCTCCAAAAACAAGTCCGCCAGAATCCCCGTCTTCAACTTGACGCCCTTGGCCGAGTTGGCTTTCGTGGAAATGGTCAGCACGGGAGCATAGGTAGTGCCGTAAGGAGTATCTTCCTCGACCACCAGTTTGACACTGATCGTCTTGGCAAACTCTTCCAACTTGGTCTCCTGAAGTTCCCGCTCGTCGAAGAGATCGGCTCCGATCCAGTCGGTTGCCGTCAAGCCTTGATAGGTGCGTTCTCCCGCAGCACTTCTGCCACCGGTGAGAAACAAGGCTTCATCCATGGAACAACCGGTAATCCGCAACATTTCCTCAACTGTAAGAGAGTCGGCTTTCTTGAATCCTTCCGCAACGAAATCCCTGTTCTTTTTCTGGTGTGCCCAGTCGAGGTCGGGATAGCTTTTTCTGATGGCCTGAATGGCTCGACTGCTGAGCCTCAAACGATCAAGCAAATCCTGCACCAGATCGGGGGAGTTGAACAGCTCCGAATAGGTTTTCATGGAAAACTGCTCGGGCAGCAAAGACTGTTGTTCTCGATACTTGGGAGGAACAACGATCAGTTTGGCTTCCGACTGGTATTCTTCGTTGATAATCAGGCTGTAGATGGCAGTCAATACGGCAACACAGAAAGGAACGAAGACAATCCAGCGCCATCGCGCCCGAAAAACGGGAATCATCACAGTTCGGACGAAATCCGCAGGCACACCATTCTTTCGGGTTTCGACATGTGGTTCGGTCATGAGTCCTCCATCATAGGGAAGAAGCCTTCCGAGGTGCCCTCTCAGGCTTCACTGGAATACAACTGCCATAACGGTTGCAAATGCTACCACAGCCGCTGCCAGTCTGCAAAGAATTTGGAGATGGCAGGAAGAGTTCACGGCAGATAACGATGACTATCTGCTCTCCAGGAACTCCTGACTCTTCAGTATCAAAAGAACATCACCCGAGTCAAAAAGACCTGTTTGATCGTAGTCCAAATCAGCGCTCTGCCAATACGCGGAAGCCTGTAGCCAGTCAAATGCGTCCACTTGCCCATCGCTGTTGAAATCACCCGCGAGAACAAGAAATGAGGTTCCCAAAGGAGCACTGATGTTTCCTTCGACATCCTCAGCCATTACGGCGACAGGATAGAGACCTATCGTCTGGAAGGGACCCACCTCGGTACTGTACTTCGCCCCATCCCAAGACAGCCAGTAAGATTCCGCTTCTCCTTCGGGTCTGCCGACCACTGCTCTCACCGATGCAATGTTACTCTCGTCCTGCACACGAACTGAGATGGAATACGGCTGGTTCGGATGAATCACCCTGGAAGCAGGTACTTCGCTCACAACGGGTGCAAAGGTATCCTGAACTCGCGGGTACTGTGCGGGCGTAAACATTCCACCAATCTTCAAGGAACCCAAGGACGCAGGCTGAAAATCCTTGACGGGGATCTGATCTCTGAGGAAGGGTGAGAACGCCTTCAGAATGTCGTTGGTGATGTTGAAACTCTCGTCCAGTGTCATATCCGATAGAACCTGTGAAAGGAAGTTCACGGAGAAAGTTCTCCAAGGCTCATTCAGATGTGCCTGTCCACCAACATGGGTACTGAGGACGATGGCGCGTCCGCCAGCGGCCAAATCCTGCCGAAATCTCCCGGCGTCTGGACCATCCACAATCACAATCTGCTTCTGCTCAGGCCCTGCTGTTGTCAGAATCGCATTCAGATCGGGTGGGGTCAGTCTCTCTGTGGCGTTCATCACAAAAGCGCCAGACTGGATCTCCCCAACCAGGTACAGTGCAAGAGTTCCTGAGTCAACGCTTCCGGCCACAAGACTGGAAAGGTTGGCAATGGACGACTCATCATCGCGACCTTCCATATCTTCAGCATTCGAGAGAATCGCCACGCCCTCATCCGTGTATCTTCGTCTCAGCAGGCAATCATAGAACCGCCTGGACAACTCTCCAATTGCTTCCTCCGGAGCTGCCAGACTGGGCTGCCCACCCAGTATAATCATACGGTTTGAGTCCGTCTGTTCAGATGAGGAACTGAATCCATTCTCGGTCTGAGTCTCCAACGGTTTCAACACCGGAACCTCAAGCACCTGGCTGGTCTGAGCAAGCCCGCCTGAACTCCCTTGCCACACGACAACG
>JAKQFZ010000933.1 GCA_029558215.1 Candidatus Omnitrophota bacterium | reverse complement strand
TGTGTGAGAACCTAGTCAGTCATACTCGCGCTGTCAAGGGACTCGATATCCTCTTGTTGTCTCGATCATCGTATGCACGTTTTTGCGTGGTGTTTCAGGCGCAATGGGTGAACCGTTTGCCATCACAAACCGACCATGTCTGGCTGCCTGCAGTTGTCTGATCGTGTCTTGTCTGACCTGCTCAGGGGTTCCGAAACGAAGCGTTGACACCGTATCGAGATTGCCGAACAGCGTTATGGATTCGGCCAATTTCTGGCGGATGTTGACCGGATCAAGTTCAAACCCTTTTCTGCTTTCCTCAACCATCAATGCTTTGATCGGTAGTTCATTGATGACAGGGATCATCGGCACGACGTCACCGCAATAATAGGCGATGGGGATGAGTCCTATCACACTCAAAGACTTGTAGAAGTGCTCCTGGGCTGGGAAGATTACAGAACGATAGGCGTTGGGTGATATGAGGTCGGCGCCGACGTATGTCTCCGATCCGATGTATGCGTGGCAGCCAAAGTCCGCCAGGACTCTCATCCAGGTGAGACGTAAATCATACAACCCAAAGAGCAGTCTCTCCATCAGATGTGGCTTCTCCACAAGAGCGACAAGTCCTCGCTCGAAGCCGATCAAACCGTGAGGATCGAAAACTCCGCAGACCGGATTGCCTTCATTGACCGCAACGAAGACGTCACCGCCGTATCTCTTGACAATCTCTCGAACGTGTTCGTAGGTTCCGGTCTTTCGGATATCCTCTTCTGTGAGTGCTTCGACGGCGAGATAGTCTTCGATGACAGTCGCATCATTGAGTCTCTGCAAACGTTCAATCAGATTCTGTCTGTCCTCCTGCCGTTCAGCGTATGGATCAAGATGCCATTCCGCAGCGCCAAGATGAAACCAATCCGGTGAGAACACTTGGTAGAAATGAGCATCAACCTCCGTAAGATGTGAGACTCGATGCTCCCCATTGGCAGTGCTCGCGGCCGTTATACCGTCGGTTTCAGCAATTTCGTGCTTGTAGACACCCCACCAGTGAGGCGCGACGGGGATGGCATCCACTGATTTGCCGTCCAGTACTGCAAGCATTCGTTGCTTGGACGTCATGTCAGTTCTCCAATTCCTTCGTGTTGGCTGGCAGGAATTCGATGAGCGTGACGCCGTTCTGATCGAGTGCAAACTGGTAGTGTATGGAAGAACGATTCCCCAGTGGAGATTCGTCTACGACTTCGAGTCTTCCTTTTGTCAGATCATGAAATACGTTGCTGTGTTGCTTGTCCACGAGCCAGCGACGCAATGTGCCGCTGCGGAGGCTTTCGGGAAGGTGCCTCAGCTCAATATCTATCTTCCGAGGGATTCCGTGTCGGTTGGGGAAATTCACCAACAGAATCGTCATTCGGCCAGTTTCTGAATCGATCGAAGCCAGCCCGCAGAGATCGGTATCCTGTGGATCGCTGTTGCCACTTGGATCACGTTCGAAGCCTTGAATCTCCAGTGCATTTGGCGCCATCATATTGAACATGCGGCACACGTTTCCAACGGCTTTGGGAGTGTTGTTTGCGGTTAGCATTCCCCAGTTGCCGTGAAACGGTGGACTGCCATCCTTTGCGAAGAAGTAGCAGGGCTTGTCCACCTTCATGGCACTCCAGGCTCGGATCGCTCCTGCGGCGCAGTAGGCGGCTCCGATCTCATTGTCGTGAGGCAGATCATGCCACCAGGCGAAACTCCATTCCGTGACCATGAGTTCCTTGACGTTCTTTTGAGTTTCGGGGTACTCGGCAAGGATCTCTCGCGTTCGCTCCACTTCCCGAACCATGATCCACCACGGATGGAAATACTCATGCCATGAGATGAAATCGAGAGGAGTGTTGGTCTGTGAGCAGTGCTGAATGAGTCCGCGCAGAAACGCCTCTCCACGAACTCCCGGGAGTCCGATCTTGTCTCCGTCGTCCCAGGGGCCTGCCGCATTACAGGGTCCGCCGATCAACGCGTTCGGATCGGCGCGTTTGACGGCTCGGGCACAGCGGTCGTACATCTGGAGATAGACTGTCAAAAGATCCTCTCCCGGCAGGACGGTAATCCACCCTGTGTTGGTCTCGTTCCAGACTTCCCAGTACTTAACCGGAGTTCCGCGGTCAACGCAGTGCTTGACTGCCTGGTAACAGAGTTCTTCCCAGGCGTCCCAGTCGTTGGGTCTACTGTGGCGATGTGGGCAGTCTGTGGCATCCAGGACTTTCGGCATGTAGGACAGACAGTAGATCGGTTCCGCACCAATGGATTTTATGAAGTCCGTTCGCCGATCCAGATCCGTCCAGTCGTAGATGAGTTTTCCATCCTCACCTCGCTTGACTGCTTGCGTGAGGATGTTGTCCATTCGGAACCACTTGATCCCGATCTCTCGAAAGACAGCAGCGGTCCCCGGATCATAGTCCTGCATCCCGGCACCTTGGGACAGGCCGCTGAAAGGTTGCCAGAGCCGCCCTTCGGTTCTCGAACAGTCAACAGTCAACCGAAATGCATCACGAACGCGACGGGGGTCGTGAATCACCCACGAGCATTCCTCCAGCGTATAGGTTCCTTCGAGATTCGCATGGTTGGACATATACAGACGGATCGCAACCATGTACTCCTTGCCAGGCTCTGCTGTTTCTGACAGCAGAATCATTGCCGGATGATCGTTGTCGTAGCGACCGTAAAACTGACCGTCAATATATACCTCTCCATCGCCGCAGTTCAGGCGAAGAGCGATCGGTTTGCCTTTGACGCGTTCTCCCAGGACACTCTTGGGAATCACGAATCGCGCCCGAAGCCAGGCAAATCCCGTCGAGGCAAACTTGTCTCCGAGTTGGATCTGCTCCCAGCCCGAATCATCATAGGATGGAGAAGACGCTCCCGCCTCATCCGCACATTTGAGACGCCATAGAACAGACTCGTTCATAAAAACCTCTTCTGCCGCGCACAGGCAGGGCAAGAGAACAAGGAACGATATGCAAGCCAACAATACCAACAAACTCTTCAACCCGTAAGCCCCTTTCCTGTCGTTTGTCTTGAATCCTGCTTTCTTGAGACTGTTTTGTCAAATGCGGTGGGTACCGGGCACATGATTCAGTTCACCGAAGGCCGAGGATTGACACGATGTTATACAATGCGATACAGTGACTTCGATACATGGGCAAGGTTTGTGACGTGCTGCAGCAAATCGAGCCAGGCGTGCTACAGAGAGTACGCTGCAGCCGCATGGAAAGGTGGTTGGTCATGAGAAAAGAACCCGTCATTGTTTCATTGCTGATCGTGGTGTCTCTCTTTTTTGCCGAGCCTGTTTGTGCAAGGGACTTCCGAGTGTCTAGGATACCTAACGCGGGTGTTTTTCTTTGTGGGACGTGCCATCTGAATCCCGTCTCTCCTGGAGCACGCAATCCTTTTGGACAGACTGTTGAGGAACTGCTTCCTTCTCTCGATGAGGACTTCTGGGGAGCCGATCTTGCGGCCGGAGACTCTGATGCTGACGGTTTTACCAACGGTTTTGAACTTCAGGATCCCTTTGGGACTTGGCGTCCAGGGAATCCCAATCCGGGCAACTCCAGTCTTGTCACCAATCCGGGCGATGCGAGCAGTTTTCCTCTCGTGTCACCGACGCCAACACCCAGCAGTACGCCGCTTCCAGATTTCACTGATACACCAACACCAGTGCCGACCGATACAGAAAGCCCCACTCAAACGCCGCCCGAACCGACTGCCACGGAGACACCGACAGAGACTCCGGTGGAACCCACAGCAACAGATACTCCGGTTGAGCCGACCGTAACTCCTCGATCACCCGATCTCAACGGAGACGGGGTTGTTGATCAGCAGGATCTCTACATCTTGATGGAGCAGTGGCATAGTGAACTCTGACCCGTCAGGGTCTGAATCGGTCGTGGGGTACAAAATCTCTTGAGGAGCCGGCATGCTGCTGCGAGCGAGTGACATTTCAAAACGATTTCAGAAGAAGGAAACCAGCGTTCAGGCGCTTGACCATGTTTCTCTTGAACTTGCCAACGGTGAGTTTGTCGCAATCCATGGTCCGAGTGGTTCCGGGAAGACCACGCTTCTTCTGCTGGCGGGAGGCCTGCTTGCTCCTGACAAGGGTGAGATATTTCTGAATGGTAAGAATCCTTACAAGATGATGCCTGACCAAAGAGCGAGATTTCGGGCTGAAACCGTTGGTTTTGTCTTCCAGCAGTTTCATCTGATCCCGTATCTGACAGTTCTTGAGAACGTGATGGCACCTTCGGTTGCTCTGCCCATGCCGGAACGTGTGGAACGAGGCAAGGAATTGCTTGATCGGTTTGCCATGTTGGATCGCGCTGATCATGTTTCCGCCGAGCTGAGCACGGGAGAGAGGCAAAGAACAGCACTGGCGCGAGCGTTGTTCAATAAGCCCGCGCTAATTCTTGCCGATGAACCGACGGGAAATCTGGATGACGAGAATGCTTCCGTTGTTCTCAAGACGCTTTCGGAACACGCAGCCCAAGGCGGAGGTGTACTCCTGGTCACTCATGATCCCAAGTCTGCGTCTCTAGCTCACAGAACGCTTCATCTAAGACAGGGTGCTCTGGTTCAGTAAGCAGTCGAAATCAACTTCCGTGATTCTCCAGAAATGTGGTTACCTCGGATGTGTGGGGTAAAGACGGCTGCGCTCCGAGGCGTGTTACCGACAACGCGGCGACTGCATGTGCAAACCGGACGGCTGACAGAAGAGATTCCCCTCGCGATAGAGCGACTGCCAAGGCTCCGTTGAAGGCATCGCCTGCTGCGGTAGTGTCCAGCGCAGGAACACTGAAGCCAGCGACTATCTGAGTCCCATTTGTTTTTGTTGCGATCAAGGCGCCTTTCTCCCCCAGTGTGACGATAACAGTGTCAACACCCGCGTCCAGAATGTGTGCCGCCGCCTTTTCCGGTTTGTCCTCGCCTGTCAAGCGTTCTGCCTCTGTTTCGTTCGGGGTGAGGATGTCCACCATCCGGAGCAGGGAATTCGGAAGTGCCTGCCTGGGAGCGGGCGCGGGGTTGAGGATGAAAGTTGCTCCGTTTTGGCGAGCCAATAGCGCTGCCGCTTGAACGGTCTCAATGGGCGTTTCCAACTGAAGCAGAACGACTGAAGCGCCGGTGAACGATTCTGAGGCGCGAAGCACGTCGTCAGGGCTGAGTCGGCTGTTGGCACCCGGTGCAACAGTGATGATGTTCTTGCCATCCTGTCCGACGACGATCAG
>JAKQFZ010000931.1 GCA_029558215.1 Candidatus Omnitrophota bacterium | reverse complement strand
AATGCCTCGCGAAGGCAGTAGATGAAGCAACCTGCTGCAAGCCCTCGCCTCACAGCAAGTCGGTTCCAGAAGTTCAGAAAGAACTGAAATGCCGGTTTCAGTTCGATATCCAACGCCACCAGAGCCCCGCCACCGGCACATTTCCCTGAAGCAAGGTTTGCCAACGCCGTCGCAAGCAACTGGTCTGAGATCCAGGTGTCCGCATCGAGAAAGACAATGAACCTTCCACGAGATATCCTTGCTCCTGCATTTCGTGCCCGGGAGATCTGGTTGATGGGTTCAAATACAACAACGCATCCGTGCTCCAGCGCGACTGCCTCAGTAGCATCAGTTGAGTTGTTATTGACGACAACAATTTCGCCTTCAAAGGACTGCTCTCGCATCGCTTTCTTGAGTGATTCAAGAGTCTGTGGCAGCAGCTGTTCTTCATTGAACGCCGGAATGACAACAGAATAATCGGGAGCGGGCTGCTTCATAGATGATTATCTGAACTGCTCAGGCATTGTGTCAGCCGAAGGCTCCTTGTCAACCCACCAACCTGCCCAAACATCTCTTCCAGCCTTGGTCAGTGAAGGCAAGTCCCAGACCATCGTCTCAGGGTTTGGCACATGTCCTCCGGCAGGGGAGGAAAACAGGAACAGCAGACCCTTCCACCCTTGGGGAGGCAGAACGATCTCGTAGCGAACGTTGGTTGACTCGAAAAAGAGTTGGTCATGCTCACCACCGACGTCAACATAGTATTCCGCATCTTCGGAATGCTTTCCAAGGAGAACCTCTTCCATGTTGGGATGGAAATCCGGAGCGAAAATCCAGATCACGTTGAGAATCGGAACTTTGTCAAGCGCATTTGGACTGCTGGACGACATGATTTCAATAAACCCATCGCCATTCAGATCGCGTGCAGCAAAACTGAGACACCCTGGCGAGTGCTGACCCCACGACGCGATTGGGTTGAATTCCAGTGGGGTGCACCCTTCAACGGAAAGCATGATGGGTCTTTGCCGAGCGTCACCCCAAAAACTCTCACACAAGCCAAGGACGACATTCCGAGAGTCTCCCGGGTTGACGCGGAAACGGTATTCAATAGGCACATTGCCCATGCCAGCAGAAATGTTTCGGAAAGCGGGGTCACACTCTCTTGAAGGTTGTCCCCAGCCTCGCATGGAGACCACTCCGCCAATACATCCCCAGTCCCTGGGTTTCCTTTCGGGAGAAACCCCAGCAGGAAGAGCCAACACCGACGAACCTCCAACAACTCCGGTGGAGCGACCGAGCTGCAATTTCTCCGGCAACACCAACTCCAGACAGACTGCGGTCTCCGCATCGCTTGTGTTGAAGAGTTCAATGTCCATGACATCAACACCATGTTGCCAAATCGGTGCTCGAAAGACGCCCTTCACAAGTCGCACATTCCCCGCCTTGAACTCCGTGGATACAAACGGCATGGGGGAAATTGTGGATTCCTGTTTGACGAGTTCGAGACTCTCAGGAGAGGTCAGTCGAAATTCCACGGTCCCCCAAGGTTCCTGTAGATCACCCTGAGAGGTCACTTCAGTCGGCGGCGTGTAGGGATCTCCAATTCGCACCTGCGCGCTCGCAGTGAGAGTAAGAAGAGCCATCAGAAAGGCAATGAGCAGTTGGATCCTCATAGCGTTCTCCTTTCCTGGGAACGTTCGGGAGAGTTGACCACTTTGATTCCGTACATCTGGCAATAGGCTTCGACGTCCCTTCGGTGGTCGCCGTAAAAGACAACCTGATGAAATCCCAGCACGTCGCGGGCATCCTCCACCTTGTCCATGGCGATCTCGAAACTGGTTCGGCATCCACCGGCAGGCGGAGTGTTGACATTTCCAACCACGGTTCCGGTATCGAGAATCAGCTGATGCGGGCCCTCAAAACGAACCAGGGTGACAGGCTGACCAATTCGCCAGACAACCTGTGCTGACACGCCCAGATCCGACTCCGAATGTGTTCGAAGGATCAACGGTTCCGGCTTCTCGTCAAAACCGTTCAGACGAGTCCCACAGGCGCAGTGTGCAGCGACAAGAACATTCTTGAACGTCTCCGGCACTGGGTCATTCATGAAGCCCGGCTTGTCGAAAAGGTAACTTGTGAACATCAGGGAGATCGCACCAAACACATCTGCCTCACATCCATAGGTCACACCGGCATCATGAAAAAGTGTAACGGAAATGCACGGCGGCGTGGGAACGACCTTGCTGCCCACCATGCCAAGGCAGTCTGTGGTGATGGCATTGGACATCTCGTCACGAACCAACTGCTTGGCAGTCACAAAAGTCCGCGCAGCATTGAGAATGTCCTGTCGGTTTGGCTCGACGATGCGCTTGGCACTTCGTTTGATCTGACGCGCGATCCTTCTGACCTCATCGGTCTCTGGCATTTGGTCAAAACGTGTGCGCAGGGCGTCCCTTGGAATGTAACGGACTTTCGTTCCCAGTCTTTCAAGCACACTCTCATTGCGCTGATCGCCTGCAAGCACCAGAAGCCGCGACTCCTCAAATTGCCTCTTGGCTCGCACCATGCGAAGTGCCTGCTCGACCGCTCGGACTTCCAATGAGGAGATGAGATGAATCCCCGGGCGTCGGGAGATTTCCGCAACATGACCGGTGAAGCAGGTTCCGACCGGCGCGAAGATGATCGAAGGAATGCCCGCTTGACAAATCCTGTCCACCCAGCCCCATGCCCACATGTGTTGAAGGCTCACAAGCACGGCGTCCGGCTTTTCCTCTTGCAGTTTGTGAACAAAGGCAAGGACTGCATCATCACTTTCGAGAGGGGACGGCTCCAGCGCCAGTTGGACGCCAACCTTCTCGGCTGCCTTGGAGAAGGCATCCTGGTAATCGCGCAAATGTCCTTCGACGTCGTAAGATGTTCCAGGCCATCCAAGCCAGTACGGCGGCGTCGGTCTGACTATCGCTCCGAACACTCTGGCGAGAGGCTTCGGGCGCAGCGAAGCGATATCCACTGTCTCTCTGAGCTCATCGGCAAGGCTACTATTCCACGGGGACAGTGACGTCCCCAAGGCCAACGACGCACCGACCAACGAACTGCGGTGCATGAACTGACGCCGAGAGATGCCCTGGCATGACTTGCAGCCTGGGGTAGGACAGTTGTTCGAGTTGCAGATGGGGGAGGACTTGCGGTTCATATCTGTTGACTCCTTTTCACCCGATGCGACAACAAGAATTAGATATCATTGTCGGCACTTTAGTGCAACCGAGAAACACGCTCCGCTGCGAACGGGCGATTCATGAATCGCCCCTACGCAGACAACTGATGGGGCGGGAGACCATTATGCGCGGGTGCGCGTTCGATGGATGAGGAAAATCCCCCCAGCCCCCCTTGTTAAGGGGGGTTCCGGAGAATACCCCCCTTAACACAACTACCCATTACCCACAAGTAGTGGGAGTGTAAGAAGGCACAGTGAAAAGAGTATGGGAAAGAGACTTGTAGAGCAAGGCGTGGAGCAAAGAACCTGTTTTTGGGGGAAAATGCAGGGGACGATAGAGCGCTGGAGCCTTTCACAGTCAAAGAGAGTCTGCATTTGTCGGAAGAAGGAAGTTTGTTGGTGGGGGAACCGTCATTCCCTGAGCGCTTGGATGGTGGCGACAATGAT
>JAKQFZ010000577.1 GCA_029558215.1 Candidatus Omnitrophota bacterium | reverse complement strand
GGATGGATCAACCCAGTCAGAAGGCAAGAACCAACAGCTAAGGAACCGCGACAGTCGCCGGAAGGTACCGATTCATTCTGCTCTTGTTCAGGTTGGGCTTCTCGACCATGTCCAGGCCTTGAGATCAGCCGTTGTGACTCGACTATCTCCTACCTTCAAAAAACAAGATTCCGTTTGCTGATGCAACTGGCAAGTGATACGCACCGCTGCTCAAGAAAGTCAGTCTCAAAGGTGAATCGTTGATACTGCATGGATTGAGGCATACGGGGCTCACTCGGCTCAGTAGGCTTGGTGGATCTGACAAGCAATAACGCATGCTGACAGGCCATGCAGCGAAGGATATCGGCGGAAGGATATATGAACATCGTGCTAAAGTGTCGGTGAAGCTACTCCAAGCAGAATTGGAGAACTGAAATGTTCCGAAGTGCTGGAGCGGCTTAGAGGTATCTTTGTTACTCGGCTCATTCTTTTCTAGGGCGTCGATACTCCCACGGTGGAACAGGCTGAGGGTCTGCCCATAATCCCCTTCTTGCTAGCTGTGCTTCTAGTTCCAGGACTCCGAGTACAACATCATCCGAATATTTCCGATACCACCACGCTAGGCCAGCTCTCACCAGCTCATAACTAAGGTTGATTCCATTGGGCAGGAAGACATCACCAACAGTTCTCTTGTACCGGTCCTTCTGAGTCGGCACAACAACAACTGTCTTCCCAAAGACAAGAGAAGATGTCAGTTGTTTCGCCTTCTGGCCGAAGGCTTGTTTCTTCTCTGGAGTGTCGACCCCTTTGAGGCGTATACGTTCAGACTTGCCGTGATGCAGGACTTCGATGGTGTCACCGTCTAGGACAGCAACAACCTTGCCGGTGAAGGGGAAGGATACAGCGGATTCAACGGGTGGAGAGAAGAGGAGCAGAGAGAACAGAACGGATAGCAGGGCTCTGCAGGTCACATGGTGATTATACCTATCAGATCTTGAACAACAAGGCCCACACTGACAAGATCATTTAAGCAACTAAGCAGTAACCACAGCTAGAGCGGTCACTGCAATCCATAGTGCTATCTTGCTGATCCGAGTGGCCTCTCGGTTGGCCTCTTCACTCAGGCGGACGATCAGGAGAGTTCGGACGGTTTCACATAAGTAACTCTGTTGACGAAGCAGAATTTTTGAACTAGAAGCTCCAACCCTTTAGGTGAATTCTCAGTCGCGTTTTCGAGCAGAGAGATTGGATTCTACCGAACGTACTTCACTCTCTGATCGCTCTTGATGGAGGAAGACACATGTTACTCTCTGGAATCTATGCCGCCGAGTTCTTCTCAAATATTAGGGCGTGTCATCAA
>JAKQFZ010000901.1 GCA_029558215.1 Candidatus Omnitrophota bacterium | reverse complement strand
GAACGATGTGTAGCTTTGCCATCCTTTTCCCGAATCCCGAATGTCGTCCTCTGGCTATCCCCTCAGTTAGGCTGACGCGCCCATTCCGTCTTAGGTTCATGCGGTTGCTATGCCAAGGTTCAAACTTCCCCAGTTTCGAGTCGGGATTTCCACGTTTCGGGTTCTCTGCTTAGATGCATGACTGCCAGAATGAGCAATGTATCTCCTCTAACCTGATAAATGACACCGTAAGGAAATCTGATGGTCCGACATCGGCGAGTACGTTTTGACAACTTGAACCAAGCATTGGGGTACTGAACTATCCGCTCAAGCGTCCTTTTAACCTCTGCGGCAAATTCATAGCCAAGACCTTCACTCTGCAGGTTGTAATAGGAAATCGCGTCCAATAACTCCACTTTTGCGGGAGCAAGGAATTCAATTTTCATCAGCGCCTATTCTTTTCGATTTCCGCAAATACGTCTCTTGCTGGGATTGCCGCCGTTTCACCGCGCTCGTATGCATCAATTCGGTTCTCTGCTTCCTCAGCCCACAGGGCATCAATCATTTTCCGGGATTGAAATTCAAAGCTGCTCAAGAGGTTTTCGACCAACTCGGCACGTTCCAGCGGTGAAAGATTCAGCGCCTCAGCAAGTATTCTGCTTGCAGGTTTTGGCATGTGTAATCATTCCTCCTCAGTTCATCTCGGGAAAGTGATCAGATTAGTCCGCAGAAGATTCGGGTCACTCTGTTTCTGTCCGTACAAGGCACCTTTGAAAAGCATCCACCAATGAAGGCATGCTTATGTAAATCAACAGTGTTCATACTCGCCCGCTCCAAGAAACCCATCTGTACTTCTGTCTTCCGAAGCAACCCACATCACGCATTGCTATGATGCTCCTTTCTTCAAAGCAGCGTCAAGAAGAATCTTCCCCTCTCGGTATCAGCTCAGTTACACAGGGTATGGTTGTCATTCTGAATGCAGCGACGCTCTGGGAGCGGAATGAAGAATCCCTCCTTACTGCAGAATCCAGAGAGATTCCTCACTCCTTCGCCAAGCCTCAGTCATTCGGAATGACAGTCTCCGCCCTTGTGTAACCGAACCAGTACCATTATGCACAGGGACGCAAAATCAACGCCAGAAGACATCGTTATCCTCATCGCGTGTCTCGGCGAAGAATCAGTCCTTCAGTCCCGTCATCTTGATTCCCTGGATGAATGTTCGCTGTGCGAAGAAGAAGAGAATGATGATTGGAATCACCATCAAAGTGGACATTGCCATCAGTGAGCCCCATGCCGAAGTGTATTGTCCGCGGAACATCGCCAGACCCAAGGACATGGTGTATTTGCTTTCGTCCATCAGGTAGATAAGCGGACCGAGAAAATCGTTCCAAGCGCCCAGAAACGTGAACAACGCTACTGTCGCCAGAGCCGGTCTGGAAAGAGGCAGCACAATCTCCGCCCAGATGCGAAACTCGGAACAGCCATCTATCCGAGCCGCGTCAATTAGATCCCTCGGTATCGTCATGAAGAACTGCCGCAAGAGAAAGACAAAGAATGCGTTCCCCAGAAAACTGGGCACAATTAGTGGCAGAAATGTATTGATCCATCCGAGACTTCTGAAGATCATAAACACAGGCACAATAGTCACCTGAGGGGGCAACATCATCGTTGCCAGCAAGCAGTAGAAACACACATCCCGCCCCTTCCATGTGACCATCGAGAATCCATAGGCTGCCAGAGAGCAGGAGAAAAGCACTCCCAGAACGCTGAAAGCACAGATAACTGCAGTGTTCTCCAGAAAAGTCAGGAATCGAAACGATTTGATTCCTGCCACATAGTGCTCGGAAGTGATTGTCTTGGGAATCAGCTGAAACCCTTCCTCAAAAATCTCTGCGTCCGGTTTCAAAGATGTGGAAACCAGCCAGAGAAAAGGCAGGATGAACACCGCCGAACACGACAGCAACAGCAGATGTGCGAACAACTGATTTCTTCTCATATCAGCTTACCCTGGACAGCATCCATGCAGGCTAGCGTCCTCCATAGTGTACGAAGCGTCCTGACAATCGAAATACCGCGAGCGTCGCCAAGAGAATGATGAGAAAAAGTATCCATGCCATGGCAGACGCATAACCCATTCTGAAATACTGAAAGGCGTTATCAAAAAGATAAAACGCATAGAAACGCGTTGAGTTGCTCGGACCGCCTGAAGTCATGACGTAAGCCTGTGTGAAGTACTGGAATGAGCCGATGAGTCCCATGATGAATGTGAACAGGAGCACCGGACTCATCGTCGGGATGGTAATGTGCCAGGTGCGGCGCCAGGCATTTGCACCGTCCAGTTGTGCCGCTTCGTACAGTTGCACAGGGATGTCCTGTAGTGCGGCAAGATAGATCACCACGGTTCCACCAACGCCCCAGAGGCTCATCAGAATCAGCGCCGGTTTTGACCAGGCAGGATCAGACAGCCATCCCGGAGGATTGGCGATACCAAGACCCGAGAGCGCCCGATTCAGAAAACCGATCTGTGGATTCAGAATCCAAAGCCACAATACGGAGGAAGCCACCACAGGGACGATCGATGGCAGAAAGAAGATCGTGCGGTAGTATGCCATTCCCCGAACCTTCAGGTTCAGAATGAGCGCCAGAAGAAACGCGAAGGCGACACATCCTGGAACGGCAAACGCTGTGTAGTAACAGGTATTGTAAAGTGCCGTCCAGAAAAGCGGATCGGAAAAGAGTTCACGATAGTTTTCCAAACCAATGAACTCAGGCTTCTCGAAGATCATATAGTCGCAGAAGCTATAGTAGAAAGACGCAAGCACTGGATAGACGGTCAGTCCCAGAAATCCGACCAAACAGGGTGAGATGAAAGCGAGACCGACCAGTATGTTTCTTCGATTCATTCCGTACTCTCTCTCCGCGCTTTCCGTTCGTAGTAGCGTTCGAGGATGCCGTCCAACTCCTTTTGCGTCCGCGCTGTGGCATCGGCAAGTGCCTGTTGAGGAGTCTTCTTGCCGAAGAGAGCATCATCCACCGCGCGCTCCAGTTCTCCCATGTAGAATGCCTGCGCCGGCATGACTGGCCTTTGGTGTCTTGAGTTTTCCAAAATCTCCACAAAGGCGCGCATTCGCGGATCCCGGCGTGCTTCTTCAAACGCAGCCGACTTCCGATATCCCGGCGTGGAACCTATCGCGTTGGCGACAAGAGTTGTTCCTTCCGAAGAGGCGCACAACCACCGAATCAGTTCAAATGCTCCGCGTGGATTTTGAGCGCCACGTGGGATGGCAAGACACCACCCACCAACCCAGGAGCAGTTGTACTCTCCCCCGTCAGGTTGTGGAAGAATAGTGATGCCATAGTCCAAGTCCGGTCGGTATCGGTCAATGTCTCGAAGCATGTAGACGACCATCGGCTGCATCCCAAGCCTTCCGGTGTAAAACGGATTCTGCTCCGCAGAGCCAAATCCGGCAGCCAGCGAGGAAATCTTACGGATGTCATACTGCTTGGCGTACGACACCATCCACTCCAAAGCCTCGACAACTTTCGGATGGTCGGCAGAGATTTTGTTCGTTTCCGGATCGTAGAACTCCCCCCCGAATGCCCATCCCCAAGTGAAGATGGAATTGGCGTTGCCGTAGACCGACCAGGGGATAAGGCCGATCCGCGTCAGGCGAGCACTCTCAGACCGGGTGATTTGCGCTGCCATCTGATCCATCTCTTCGAGGGTCTTTGGAGGACTCTCCGGATCCAGTCCCGAGTCACGAAAGACCTCTTTGTTCCAGAAGAAACCGAAGTTCGGATCAGCCACCAGAGTCAACGCATAGACCTGTCCGTCAAAGACCGTTTGTTTCCAACAAGGCTCCCAGAAGTCGTCAGGCTCAATGCCCGCTTGAGCGATGTAATCATCCAATGGCTCCAATGCGCCGCGGCACGCCCATTCCGCAACTTGGGGACCATCAACGAACGTGACGTCAGGAGGAACACCACCCGCGATGGAAAGGAAAAGTTTTTGATTCGATGAAAGCGTGTTGGCAGCATACAGCGCCTGAATGTCGAACTGGGGATTGCTCTTTTCAAACAACTCCAACGCTGCCAGAAAGTCATCTCCAATATCCATCATCCAAGGATGCCAGATGCTGACAACCTCGCCCACGTCGGATGTCTTTCCTGTGCACGAACAGAGAATCAGTGCCGCGAAAACGACCATAGTCAAAGACTGATATTGAGATATCCGACCGATTCTCATATCAACACAACCTATTCTCCGATGCGAATGATGACTTCTCCAACACCGATTTCGCTCCAGAATATCTCAGGCGCGACAGGAGTCTTGGCAGTCGTTGCTCCGTAGAGGGCATGAAAACTCCCGTCTTCTCTTCTGTCCAATCGTCCTGTTCCATCAATAGTCGAAAGTCCAAGGAAAAAGCAACCCAAATCTTCCTCACAACCAGCAAGCAGCGCATTGGGGGGTGACCATTTCAGGCCATCGCCCGAAACCTGCATCGCCGGAACGCGTTTGCCTTGCTCCGAAGCGCTGTGTGTGATTCTGAAGAATACGCGCTTTCCATCCACCGTATCGCCGTATGCCAACTGATTGCCGATCTGAGCCATCCCTGAGACATGTTCGCGTTTCTGCCAGTCAAAGGTGAAGAGATCCGACGAGCGCATCCGAACATGCCCCTTGGGAGTACCTCCCTCGAACCAGAAGACGTAGAACCAGAAGGGCTGCTCGTCTTCGGGGACGTAAAGCACTTCATGGTGCGTCAGTTTCACCTTAGCAGGCTTGTCTACATTGATGACAACCGAACGTTCGGTAAACCGCGTCCATTTCTCACCGCAAGGGCTTAGACACAACTGCATTCGATCGGTTGGTCCCTCTGCAATCACTGCCGGCTCATCAAGCAGGTCTCCCTTGTCTATCATCAGCTGAGTATACATATAGAAGAGATTCCCAAGTTTGATAACCTCCGGCTCAAGGTAGTTCTTCGACCACCAGGTGCCGATGTATCCCTCTTCCTCACCCTTCAGCAGCGCCGGTGCGTCGGAGCGACGAATCCAACGCCGACCGTCTCTGGAGTAAGCGGTACACACATGGTCTCCATCACCACCACGAACCTTCTCACCCTTTTCGTCAAGACGGATAAAACGACAGCCGTACCACATTCGATAGAGATCGCCTTCTTTGATCAAATGAACGGAGTAATCATACGCTGGCTGCGTCACCCCACCTGAAACAGCCTTTCGGATAGAAACCACTCGCGTTCCGAAGTCCAAGAGCGCCAAGTCCGGCGTTCCGTCAGCATCAAAGTTTCCTGCAACAGCCACGGTTGCATCAGACGGCCATTCATATTTGGCGGAGTAAGGATCAATGAAGTCCGAATAGTCCTTGCTGCTGGTCGTTACAAAGAAAACCTCACCGTGGTTGAAGATGAAGTGGAATCCATCAGGAACGGTGGAGCCTTTATACAGCGCCAGATCGCGGCGCCCGTCTGCATTGAAATCCTCGGCGATCAACACTCCACCCTTGGCACCACCCGGAAACCGGAATTCCAGAGGATTTGGATTCTCTCCACCTCTGGATAATCGCACGATACCCGTCTCCGGGTCGTATGTTGCAGTGTCTTTAACGCCTTCCCCCGTAAAGTCTCCGGTGATTTCAACTTGTTCGCCAGAAAGCCATCTGAGAATCTCCGCCGTTATCCCATCAACGACATCTGCAGAGATTGTCTCGTAGGCTGAGAATGGGATGTCCACCTGATCGCCAAAGGAACGTCCATAGATGGTGAAATCCCGATTGATGCCCGACTGATATCCGAAGAAAGCCGATTCGTATGTGATTGTGGATACTCCCATGACGTAATCAGAAACGTCCACACTGGAAGACACATTCATATCAGCAAAACAGACAATTGAAACAGCAAAAAACGAGAGGAATAAAAACAATGTACTGAATCGCATACCGGACTCCTGAATGACGGACTATCGAATCCGTATAATCTTCTCGAATAAGCATTGCCGGAGAACCTTTCCTGAAGGCAGGGAAAGGATGGTGCAACTCTCAAACTCCCCCCACTCTGCAGGTTCTACTTCTCAGCAAGTCCCACCTCCGCGAAGTAGATTGAACTCTTGCCTTCGTGGGATGAGTAGTAACTTATCCAGAGTTTCTCGTCATGCCACGCCATGCCGGCATAACTTGTGTCGCCACCACTCGGCAGAGTCAAGCAAGGCTCATAACTCTCGCGGTTCATCGTGGCAACGACTGTCTTTGCTCCCTCCGGATAGCTGCGCCCCGTGGCAACCATCTCGCCGTCGGGAAGAACGATGAAGTTCGGCCCCCCAACGCGATGTTTTGTCTCAGACCACGTCCAGTCAGTGTAGGGAGGTTTGCTGGTTCCGATCCAAGCCATAGTATTGCCCTTATCGCGACGAACCAATGCAATCATCTCACCATCGGGGAAAAACCGAAGCGTTGTCTCGTTCGCAAAACCATCCATCTTGAATCGTGTAATCTGTTCGTAGCTGATGCCATCATCGCTGACGAAGAGACCAGCAGTGTCTGCGTCGCCACCAGTGTAGGAAACACCGTAGGCGCGACCCTCGTACCAAGTCACGCGCCAGAGCCACTGACCGTCAGACAGGATCGGCTGCAAAGGCTCCCACGTCTTACCGTCAACGCTGAAGGTGACTCTGGGTTGTCGCCCCACCATCTTCTCGTCTCTATAGATGGAACCGCCAACAAGAAGCATGAGGCGACCGTCGGGAGTGACCGACAACTTCGGGTCGCGGAGATCCACACCTTCCTCAGTGAACAATGCAGCCGATTCCCACTCCCCACCGTCCCCGCTGACAATAATTCGGATCTCCCCGTCCTTACCATGCACATGCCTCTCACCTTCGCGAAATGTGCAGTACCACTTGTCCCTGAATCTGGTGAGATCGGTGAAGGCACAATGAGGCGCTTTGTCCCATATCCTCCGCACCTCATTCAGACTTACCTCCCACTCCTTCGCTTGTATCGGAACACATAGCGAAGCCAGAAAGATGGTCACGATCAGGAAATAGGCCTCTCGAATACCCATGGCATTGCTCCTTAGATGGTTTCTCATCAGATGCTTTTCTGCTTACCCTTCATGAGACGCTCATAGAAATCAAGCAGTGGTTTTGTGCATTGTTTCCATGTGTATTGTTGCTCTGCAACCTGGCGAGCGCGATGACCCAACTGCACGCAGAGTTCTGGATCGGCCAACAGCGTTGCCATACCTCTGGCAAAATCCTCAGCGGTTGTTCCGGTGACCAGGCCAATCGCTTCTTTCTCGACCAGCGCACCTGTGTCGCCAACCCCTTGCGTGACGATGGGACGGCCTGAAGCCATGTAGTCGCCGAGTTTTATGGGACCACGCGCCTGGTTGACCAGAGTGTCCTGAAGCGGGAGTGCATGAACGTCCGCAACGGCGAGGTGCATAGGAAGCTGTTCAGGTGAAACGAGACCTGCAGAGCGAATATGCAGGCCGGAATAGCCCGCACTCAAGACCCCTTTCATCTCCTTCCACTCGCTTCCGACCAGATAAAGCATGGCCTTGGGATCGGCCTTTGATACGATTCGAAAGGCATTCACCAGAAAATCCAGATCCCACAGTGCGTGACCAACAAAGGAGACAACCCTGGCACCCAAAGGAATGTTCAGTCTCTTCCTGCATTCTGTCCTATCGAGAGGCTTGATTCGCTCGGTATCCGCGCCGGAAGGAAGGTAAAGTATCTTCTCCGGCAAAATACCCAAAGACAAGGCACGCTGTTCAAGCACACGGCTGGTCACCGTGACACCATCCGCAGCACGTTTGATCCCTTCTTCCAAGGCCGCTTCCCATCCGTCCAGAAACTGGAACCTTCGCCGAGAGGTGATGATGCCACCTCGGCACCACCAATCTGCCCAGTCGGCAACATGGATCGATTTGTGTGCACACCTCGAAAGAAACCAGGGGAACGATACATTCGGTCGGTGGTCGAAGGCGTGAACAATGTCGTAGCGGTGTCGCAACACATGTCCCAAGCGAAACACGATGTCCACGGGAGCCCATCCACCGTCATGTTGTCCAACGGATCCAAACCGCGGCGTCTCGATGATCGTCAGCGCCTGATGCGTCGCATCGGCGCTGTGGTCGAAACTCCGTCGAGTACGCAATCGTGGTTGGTCAGACGCAGAGATAAGCGTAACGTCGAAGCCACTCTTCACCAGACACCGAGCAAACTGAATACATCGGAAAAAAGTCCCCCTGCGAACCAGGTTATGATTGAGCATCAGAATGGTCGGCGCTGCCATGGTTCACCCTTCAATGGCTTTCTCATAAGCACGCAGAATCTCATCCGTCGTATGAGACCAGTTGTACACTTCTTGCACTCTCCTGCGTGCTTCACGGGAATACCCCTGCCATCGCTCTGGAGACGCCAGCACGTCGAGAATCGCTTGGGCAAAGGCGTCTGGATCATCAGGTACAACGGTTCGCCCCGCGTTCCCAATCATCGTCGGAACTTCCCCAACATGGCTGCCGACAATGGGAAGTCCCGCAGCCAGGTATTCAACGACCTTGAGCGGACTCTTGGCGCGTGTAACAGGCGTTTCCTCAAAAGGTGCCAGACCAACGTCGGCATTTGCCAGGAACTCCCGAACTTCACAAGACGGTCTGTATCCGGTGAGAAGGACTTTCTCATTCAGCCCTTTTCGATCCACCATTTTCTGCAGCTCGGCGAGATATCTTCCTCCACCCACCAGAACCAGGGATGCCTGTGGACGAACATGACAGACCCGCTCAAGGGCTTCTATCGCCAAACCGGCATAGGCCGCCACTTCCAACTGACCCACGTAGACAAGCCTCGGACGCTCCGGATCAAGCACACGCTCGCTCTGGCTGACAGAGAAGTCCGCGCCAACGGGAGCGTCAAAAATCCGATCCGACGGAAAGCCAAGTTCAAACGCTCGGCGTCTGAGCGCTTCGCTGGCAACCGAAACAGTATCCACGAATTCCAGAACCCTTCTCTCCCACAGTCGCGTCAAGCGATGGACAACCGCAGAACGAGTCATCTCGGAGGCGATACCCTCTTCCCAATCGTCCCAGTCGTAGTGAACCGGTTTGTCGCGTTTGAGCGCCGCCCAAAGTGCCGGCAGTGCCGCGTCAGGGTAGCACTTCCACAGATGGATGATATCGTGCTCGGAAGCAAGTTCGCAGACCCGCTTCACGTTCCCCGCAAGAGCCATCCCTCCCCGGGGTAAATCCACCAGATTCGCTCCATCTATTTCAGTGAGCGAATGCAGGATGGGAAGGTTCTGCTGTCTGGCTTGATGTGGAAGCTGAGTCACCGTAACCGCATGACCGCGGCTGAGCAACTCTCGAACAATGGCAATGATTCTTCTGGCGCAGGCGATATTGCGAAGGTCAAATCTTTGAACAACGAGAATCTTGAGTCGAACATCTGAATCCACAAGCGTCGCCCTTAACTGGTTATTCCAATAATCACTGGTAAAGCACACATCGAACCTGAGTCCCATCTTCACGCGGCAGCAGTTCCGGATGTACGCAGGCACACTCCGGTGTCACCTTCGGGCAGCGGGGATGAAACCGACACCCGGATGGGAAATCCAAGGGACTGGGCACTGTGCCAGGAATTGCCTTCAGCGTCTCTGTCAGACGATCTGGTCTCGGAAGAGACTCTAGAAGGCATTGGGTGTATGGATGTTTCGGGTTGGCAAAGAGCGACTGCACAGGTGCCATCTCCACCACTTCACCGGCGTACATGACGACAACCTTCTCCGCTACCTCAGCGACAACCCCCAGATCATGCGTGATCAGAAGTACAGACGATCCAAATTGCTGCTTCAGATCCTGCATGAGTTCGAGAATCCTGGCCTGAACGGTCACGTCAAGTGCCGTCGTCGGCTCATCAGCAATAAGCAACTCTGGCTGACAGGCCAGCGCCATCGCGATCATGACCCTTTGACACATGCCACCAGACAACTCATGCGGATACCGGTTCATACAGTCCGCTGCACTCGCCATGCGAACCTTTTCCAGCATCAGGATGGATTGCGCCCTCGCCTCACGTACCGAAAGTCTTTTGTGGAGCCGGAAGACTTCCATCAACTGATACCCAACGGTAAAAACGGGATTGAGCGCACTGGAAGGCTCCTGAAAGATCATCGAGATGCGATTGCCTCGAACCGCTCTCATCTCCCGATCCGATTTGTGAATCAGGTCTTCACCGTCAAAAAGAATCTCGCCACCAACCGTCCTTCCTGGCGGGGACGGCACCAGACCCAGAATCGAGAGAGCGGTCACACTCTTGCCACAGCCGGATTCCCCAACAAGACTCAGCGTCTCTCCACGAGATACAGAGAATGAAACCCCGTCCACAGCACGCGCAATGCCTTCTCGCAAAAGAAAATGCGTCTGCAGTTCCCTGACTTCCAGAAGTGCCTCTTTTTCAGCTGCCACAGGTGTGCTCATAAGTGAAGGCATCCTAGCCGAAGGGAGGACTACTTGTAAAGCCGATGCCGAACCTCAGGCGCGAAAGACCTTCAGAAGGATATCGGAAATGATACCATAGTGTCTGGCGTTGCCAGAGCAAAGCGTGTCCGCGTTTTCAATTGCAGTCGCTGTGATGAGTGCATCTGCAGGTTGGAGACCTCCTCGCAGTCCGTACTGCTCCATGTAGATACATGCCCGCCGTCCGATGTCCTCCTACAACTGGGGCATGAACGCGACCTTGATCGCTTCGCGATTCTTCAACAGTCCGACCGCCTCACCGTAATCCTCCAGCCGCATGGTTCGAGTGACCAGAGGCGCCAGGTTCAGCTGACCTGAAGCCAACTTTGCCGCGGCGAATTCCGCAGCGGCACGCGAATGCATCTGCGCGCCGACCAGCGCCATCCCAACCCAATACTGAGGCGCGAAGATGTACGGTTCGCGCTGAACAGCAAAAAGGATCACCAGTGTGTTGGTCAATTCCATCGCCTGATGAACCGCTTTCGGAACACCCACACAGTCGAAGGTCGCATGCAAAGCGCCCGACTGTCCTCTGCGGGGAAAAGCGGCGGCCTCTCCTCCTGAAGGATCGATCGCTCGGGCTGCCCCGAAGGATAAGGCCATCTCTCGGCGTTCCGGCATCGGATCGAAACCGATGACTTCAGACGCACCTGCCGCACGGAGAAGCTGAATGCATACCAAGCCCGCGGGGCCGAGACCAAAGACTCCGATCCTTTGTCCCGCGATGGCGTCGAGTTTCTCCGCGTACAGAATGTGCGCGCTGATGCACATGGCCAGTTCCAAAGACGCGCAATGCTCGGGCGGAATCGCTCGCGGAACCGCAATCACGTTCTCCACATCCAGGATGGCGTATTGCGCGTAGCAGCCCGGACGATGGTGACCCTGATCGCGCCAAGCACAGACACGCTGACCAACGCTCACCTCGGTCACCTCGCTGCCGACCGCCTCAATGTCACCGCAGGCTTCGTGACCCGGTTGACCCAACGTGTAGGGATACTCCAATGGCCAGCCGGCAAGCATTGGCACACCACCCAGGATGTGCATATCCCAATGCGGACAAGTGGTCACCGCCAGAACCTTCAGCAGGACTTCTCGAGGCCCAGGCTTGGGCATCGGAACATCCAGGATCACATACTTCTCAGGTCCCATTATCTGCAGTGCTTTCATCAATTCCCTTCCTTTCTCCTACTGAAACTCGGTTCAGAACAGGCGCATCCTTTGCCGAGCAAGCGTCCAGGGAAGTGGACACAGCCCACGTGAGGGCGCGTTCAGACCCATTCAAGAATTACACCCAACACTGTCTCCGTTCGGGCGATGATCACGTTCCACGCCTCCGCCGCGTCTTTGACCGGAAATCGGTGCGTGATCAGACTCTCCGTATCCAGATATCCACTCGCGATCAGAGATAACGTCTCGTCCATTCGCTGTCGAGACCATCCGGAAGGACAATGCAGCGCCAGTTCGCCGAAGCGGAGTCTCTGGACATCGATCAAAGAGTCTTCCTTGATGAAGCCTGCGGAAACGATATGTCCATCGTGCTTCATGAGCGGATGACACTCCATCACACTCGACAACGGTCCGCTGCTATGAACAAGCACCTGAATTCCGCATGGGGCTATCGCTCGAACAACCTCGAGGATGTCTTGCCTGGTGACATTCACTCGATAGCGGTTGTTGCCTTCTGGAAAGAAAGAAAGTCGATCGTCATGCTTGCCGGCAAGAATGACCTTTGCGCCGCGCCAGTGCAGTGTCTGCGCTGCCCAATGGCCAACCATGCCATCGCCAATAACTAAAGCGACATCGCTGATGTTGATGGGCGCTCGAATGCCACAGTTGTAGCCAACCTGCGTCAGAACCAATCCACTGGCTGCTATGGGTGAAACGTCCTCCGGTATCTTCCAGACTTGAGTTTCGTGAGCCACCTTCAAAGAGATGTGCCCTCCCCAAGCTTCGTACATGCCATCTATGCGTCCCATGGGGCAGAAGACCCACTCGCCCGGCTGAACCAATTGCACGGAGTCCCCAACGCTCTCGACGATGCCCGTGCTCTGGTATCCAGCCACTATCGGAAATGGCCATCGATCTCCTGGTTTGTAGGGAGTCTCGCCGTTGACGCGTTCTCCTCGCAGCAGGGAGCCTTCTGTCCCATTGCTGATCCATGAATAGTGCGTCCGAACGACGATCTCATAGGGACCTGGCTCCGGAACAGTGACTTCGCGGTATTCCACCTTCAGTCTGTCGGGAAATACAACTGCCATCGCCTTCATGTGTTCGAATCCTCCCTTTGGGTAATCCTGGCTTCCCGCCTCCGCGGGATGCTATCTCTTCCGCATCTTCCAAGGAAAGATCAGAGAGCCTCTCGCCTTGGATGCCGCGCCAAACGCGGGCAAGGGCTATCTTCTCACAATTCGCACCGCTTCATCATCTGGGAAAGCACAGAGTCAAACAGTTCAGAAACTGCTGATGCTTCCCGTGTGATGCTGTATTCCTGGATGATTCGTCTTCGCGCATTGTTCCCAAGCGTCCGGCGCAGTTCCGAATCGGCCGCCAATCGCCTGACCGCATCCCGAATGGAATCCTTGTCGTCGCGATTCACGGCAGAACCGCATTCCTCTCCTGCCAGTTCGACGAGTGACGGGCACTTGGAATAGACACAGGGCTTTCCAGAAGCCATCGCTTCAGCCATGGCAAGGCCAAAACTCTCCCTCTCCGAAAGACAGACAAAGACATCCGCCGCGGCATAGTACTGCGCCATGTCCATCCTCACGCCGAGAAAGTGAAGGCGATGCGCTACGGAGTGTGCCACAGCGCACCGTTTCATCTCTTCAGCCAAAGCAGTATCCGATCTTCCACAGAGAACGATGTGATACGAGTCGCCCTTTTGCAGGTCTTCCAGGAGTGCGTCGAACAGCCGATCCTGACCTTTCATGACGCACACCTGACCTACGGCCAGAACAAGGATCTCCCCGTCTGCTATTCCCAGGGAGTGTCTCAGTGGTGCAGTGTCAATATCCGGACGAAACTCCGATGCGTCCACTCCGCATGGGATGACCTTCAGAGAAGATTCAGGAAGACACTGAGCGAGTCTCGCTCCCATAGATTCCGAAACCGCGATCAGAGCGCCACAATGGTTGAGGAGATAGTCGCGAGATTTCTTGGCATCCACAATACTGTCCTGGATCATCGAGACCGTTGGAATGCCCATTTTCTCTGCTATAGAAAGGGCGTGTGGCGCAGTCCGAAAATCATTTGAGACAACCAAGGCGATGGAAGCCCTTTTTGCCTTTGCTGTCATTCGAGAAATGAAGAAGGGCATCCTCAGGCGTCCACCGAGCTTTCTCCAATGTGGAATGTCCGCCGTCCAGATATCAACAGATTGTCCGGTGAGCGTTCTCTCGAGAAAACTTCCTTGCTTGCAGAGCACAGTAATCCGATAGGCACCGTGAGCAAGTTCGCGAACCAGACGTGCGAGATGAACTTCGGCACCACCCGCAGAAGAGCCTGAGGCGATGAACAGGATCGGCACCTTGGGTTGTGTATCGGGATGGGTCATCTGTTTTCCGAAGATTGTTCCAGAGCGCCCATGGATTCGTCTCGTCTACGCATCTCGGCGATCTGATGTTTCGCCGCCGGCACCCAGAGCCATTGCCCCGGGTGTTGTCGAACACGTCCTTCCAGAACTGTGGCAAGAGTCTGCATCGCTTTCTCAGTCTCAATCGAACTCGCGCCCTGAGAGGGTACGTCGAGAGGCTTTTCGAACAGCAGATGAATCCGACCGGTCTCATCTCGGTAACTGACCGAGGGAATCAGCGCAGCGCCGGTTCGTTGAGCGAAGAAAAGAGGCCCTTTGGGGAAAAGATAGTCGTTGCCACAGAAACGCACAGGAACTCCATTCTCCCACTGCCCTAGATCAAGCACGAACGCAATGGGGCGATTGGCTTTCAGATCCCGGTAGATTCTTATCTGGGCAGAAGCATCGGGAAAGATGGTGACAAGTCCTGTTTGGCTTCTGAGATTTTCAAGATGTTTTTGGATGAATCGGTTTCTCGCTGTCCAGGCAACCCCACGCAGTGGATAGCCTAGAAGTGAGAGTGCACTGCCCACCAATTCCCAGTTTCCCAGATGAACTGTCGCCAAAACTGCACCCCTGCCCGCGGCAAGTGCTGCATCGAGGCGCTCGAGATGATCAAAGGTCACAAACTCTCTGGGACCCTCGTGAACCATCCTCTGGATCCAGTCCAACTCGAGAAGATTGCGCAAAAAACTCCCAACAAGCTTCTCAGTGAGACACTCGCACTGAAAAACAGACGGAACACGCACACTCGAAACTCTTTCGGCCGATATGGCCTTGTCGGTTCCCATGCCGCCTGGCTCGCTCATCAGGAGTTTGGCATACTTATCGAGGCTCTGCTCCCTCATGCCGGTGCTGAATGCACACGTCAGCGTTGAAAGAAACGAGATTGTCCTATCAACAGCCCATGAGGGGACAAGGCGACTGTAACTCCAGCTCAGACGCAGTACCGTCCATTCCAGGTAATCTCGAATGCGAGAAAGGGTCTCATTCATCTCCCTGCCCACTCTTTCATTCTTATTGCTGGTACCATAGCAGAAACCGAATACAGGTGCATCCCAAGAAACTAATCCGCTGAGAGACAAGACTGAGAATTCTGGCCGATTTTCTCCAACAGTAGTATCGCTGACTCTAACTGCGGGAATGTTGCCTCAATTGCCTTTGATCAAATCTGAACCCGTGCAGGGGCTTATGTGTTAATGTTTTTCCGTCTGACTGCAGCGAACCGCAGAAGATGCCAAAGGAGTGAAGCAGAAGATGATAAGAATACTCCCGGAATTCGGAGTCGCCTGCTGCGTGATCATTGTGTGTTTGAGTGCCAGAATCTGTCTGGCAGACCAAGGTGATGAACTCCCCAAGCCCGCCTACATCGTACTGGATCCGAATGCAGCTCGCCCTCCGTTCGCCGAAGGTGAGCCTGTTCCTCAACTCATGAAGCCACCCCAGGCACCGCGACGCACCTTCGGTGTGCCCACCATTCGTTCGACCAGCACAGCTGAAGGGGAACGCATTGAACTGGACAACGAGGTCATCAATATCACTCTGACGGTGGACTGCCACCGCAGAGTCCTGATCAGCAGCATTCGTACTGGAAACCAGCGTGAGATTCTGTCTGCACCTGCCTCTCCCTTTGTGGTCGTTGACCCGGAAGGCCGAGTGACCAGAGACGCATCGGACATTTCCGTTAAGTCGTGGATGCCGAGACAGCACTCCATCTATACCGAGATCGAGATTCGACTCACCGCACCGGAACCCGTGCTCTGGCGAGTGAGACTGTATCGGAACAAACCCTTCCTAGAACAGCAGATCAGCGTTCCGGTGCATTGGCGTGATCGCGGTTGTGCCGTCGCGCAGATACTGCCCACAGGCGAGATGCTGAAACCAGTCATGCCAAACAATTCGTTTGGCAGAGGCTTCTCCGAGGGGAAACCCAATCTCAAGGGGATGCACCGTTTTGAGTTCGTTTCACAGTCCGACCACCTGTGCTATGACCCCGAGAGCGTGAGCGGTGTGGCAGCCTTCGTTGCCGGCATTGGCGGTGAGGAGCGTATTCAGCAGGGGCGGATGACCTTGCTCGACCACGTCGTCGCACCATTCGATGGCACCGAACCGATCGCTCGATACCTGCTATGGCCTTTCGACGGACCCGTCGAGATCGGTTTCCTTCGCTTGAGGCGTTTCATCGGCACCGAGTATTCCTGTCAGCGGGACAAGTATTCGACATTCAGTTGGAACCAGTTCTGGCTGTGGCAGGGCGGAATAGAGCCGGCCAAGAGCGAAGTCGTAACAGCGGAACGGCTGTGTGAGATACTTCCTCGCATTAAAGCCATCGGATGTGAGGAGTTTCACCTCGATGCCGGTTGGGAGATAACTCCGGGCGATTGGCGTTTCGATCCAGTGCGCTTCCCTGAGGGGTTTGAGCCGATTCGACGACTGCTGCGTGAAAAGGGCATGAGATACCACACCTGGATGAATACCGCCGCTTCTGAAGATCCCGCTGTCATCACTTCTTTGGTTGAAGAAACGGACATGTGCAAACTGTTTCAGGACAGAACAGTGGATGAGAAAGCCGTAGCGGCAATGCGGGAAGTGCGCAAACGATATCCCGACCTTGAGACTTTTGTCCACCATTCCACTTCCCGCAGCAAATGCTATTGGTGGGGCAACCTTCATTTTCTGAGCGATTTGAATCAGATCTATTTCGGCGAGGGCGAATTCTGGGCGTGGTCGAATATCCTTCCTGAGAAACCAGAAGGTGATGCAAACACGCGCTTCTTCAGCCGTCACAGCCTTCGTGCAGGAGACCTGGTGACACGCTCTGCCGCGTATCAGGTGCATTGGGCTTGGCCGTATATGTGCATTGTGCCGCCACACTGTGGATGGGCTTGGTTTGAAGATCGCGATCTGTCAGAACTTGCAAGCAGGATGTTCACGACAATCGCGGCTCGCGCTGACTACCAGTGGGGTGAGGATCCGCGCATGTTGCGCCCTGAGGTGCTCAACTTCTTTCTGGAGTGGACTGCATTCTTCAAGACAGCGAAGCCCTATCTGTCGCAATATCAGCATGTGCTCGCACCACCGGACGGCATTCATCCAGACGGTGCAGCGCATCTTCTGGATGGCCGGGGTTTCATCGTGCTGTGCAACCCAAGCCAGAGCAGGGCAAGCGTATCGCTGAAGGACTTGCTCTGGGAGCCTGAGTTGGAGTTGCATCCTAAGGAGCCTGTCCACCTCACTGACTGGACAGCACCTCTTGCGCCTGTGAATTTGCAGAAGGTCAACCTCTTGAAGCCAAAGGGATCCATCGTCATGCAACCGTTGAGTTACAGAGTGTTGGGAGTCAACGTTGACAAGGATTCGGTGCTTGGCGAGGTAAGACGTCAAAGAGCAGCATTGCACGCTCAATGAAGGATCATGGGCACTGGCTCAGCGGACACTCCCCAAATGTGATCTGACGTGCTAAGGTAGAAGGAGTCAATGAACTGCCCGATGGCAGGGATATCGAGAGATGGATCAAACAAACAACATTTCGTTGGATCACTGCAAGACAGAGATCATTCTCGCGAGCCAATCGCCCAGACGTCAGGAATTCCTTCGAGACTGGGGGATCTGCTTTGAGTGTATGCCTTCTGGCATTGAGGAACCCGAACGCGAAGCGGGGGAGCCTCTGGGGCAATATGTCGAGCGGATTTCGCTCTTGAAAGCCAAGCATGTCGCGCCCAACCACCCCGATCGTCTGATCCTGGGTGCAGACACAGTGGTTGCCCTGGGAGAGACGATCCTGGGCAAACCTGTTGACGACACACAGGCTGCGGAGTTTCTGCGTATGCTCTCTGGGAAGAAGCATCATGTGTGTACGGGAGTTGCGTTCTATTGTCATCGTGAAGGGTGGTTCCATGTTGACCATGTGGTCACCGACGTACATTTCCGGTCGCTCAACGAAGAGGAGATCGAGGACTATGTCGCAACCGGTGAGCCACGGGATAAAGCCGGTGCGTATGCCATTCAAGGTCGCGCCTTTGATTTTGTGATACAGGTTGAAGGGGCTTGGGACAACGTCGTCGGACTTCCGAGAGAAGCCGTCATGCGAGGGATGAATGCCTTTGACGGCCGGCCATCTGGGTGTCGTCCATGATCCAGAGGTCGAAGGCACGGCGCGGTCAGGAATATGTTGCCTGAATGAAGGCGATAGGAGACTGAAGATGGAATTTGAAAAGCGCATTCTCTGCATTGGTGCGGGTTATGTCGGAGGGCCAACGATGGCAGTCATTGCCGACAAATGCCCTCAATACCGTGTCGAACTGGTAGACATCAATGAGGAAAGAATCCGAAGATGGAATTCGGAGGATTTGCCCATCTACGAACCCGGTCTGGATGAGATTGTCAGACGCGCCAGGGGGCGAAATCTCTTTTTTACAACAGAAGTTGCAACAGCGATTGAGCATTCCGATATAATCTTCGTCAGTGTCAACACCCCGACCAAAGCCTTTGGGCAAGGCGCTGGACAGGCCGCGGATCTTCAGTATTGGGAGAAGACGGCGTATCAGATTCTCAAACACTCCCACTCGGACAAGATCGTCGTCGAGAAGAGCACACTGCCTGTAAGAACTGCCGAGGCGATGCAGAGAATTCTGCATTCTCGCGGGACGTCGCCGCGCTTTGACGTCTTGTCGAACCCTGAATTCCTTGCCGAGGGAACGGCGGTCGAAAATCTCCTGCAACCTGATCGGGTTCTCGTTGGCTGCATGAACACAGAATCTGGTCACAAAGCCTGTGACCAACTTGAAGCGATCTATGCCAACTGGGTAGACAGATCCCGGATCATCCGAACCAACATCTGGAGCGCAGAGTTGTCCAAGCTGGTGGCCAATGCATTCTTGGCGCAACGCATCTCGGCCATCAACTCCATTTCTGCACTCTGCGAGAAAACCGAGGCGGACGTGGATGAAGTGGCGCACTCCATCGGTCTGGATTCGCGCATCGGTAAGAAGTTTCTCAAGGCAGGCATTGGATTTGGCGGCTCCTGTTTCAAGAAAGACATTCTCAATCTCGTATACATCTGTCGCCAGCATGGGTTGGACGAGGTTGCCGATTTCTGGGAGCGCGTGGTCGAGATCAATGAGTACCAACAAAGTCGCTTTGTCGCCAACATGATTTCAGAGATGTTTAACACCATCGCCGGAAAGAGCATCCTCGTGCTTGGATTTGCATTCAAGGCAGACACGGGCGACACCCGTGAATCTCCTGCCGCACAGGTTTGCCGAAGACTCTTGGAAGAACACGCTCAATTGCGGCTTTGTGATCCTAAGGCTCTGGAAAACGCCCGAAAGGAACTCATCGGCGTTCAAGGCGTTTCTTTTCATGAAGATCCATACGAGGCAGCCGAGAATGTTCACGCAGTGGCGCTTCTCACTGACTGGCAATGCTATCGTGAACTGGATTACGCCAAGGTGTTTGATCGAATGGAGAAGCCCGCATTCCTTTTCGATGGACGCAATCTGCTGGATCACAGGCGGTTGTTTGAAATCGGATTCAATGTCTATCCGGTGGGCAAGAGTCCGCTGCGGCAGTTGTAGTGGAAAAGGCCTTGATGGCAGCAGCCACTGTTGCCTGAACATCCGCTTCAGAGTGTGCCGAGGAAACAAAAAGTGCTTCAAACTGTGACGGGGGAAGAAAGACTCCCTGTTTGAGCATCGATCGAAAGAACGTGGCAAACCGTGTGGTGTCTGATTTGAGTGCCGACTCATAGTCCGTGACGGGTTGATCAGTGAAGAAGACAGTCAACATGGAACCGACTCGGTTGATTGTGATCGAAACCGCTGCTTCGCGCGCTGCGTTGAGCAGCCCCTGCTCCAATGTTGCGGACATCTGCTCCAGACGGTCGTAGAAGCCGTTTTCGAGAAGCCTCTGCAAAGTGACATAACCAGCCGTTGCCGCCAAGGGATTCCCCGACAGTGTCCCAGCCTGATACACAGGCCCAAGCGGACTGACACAGTCCATGATTTCTGCTCGTCCACCATAGGCACCGACAGGCAGGCCTCCACCAATGATCTTGCCCAAGGTAGTCAAGTCTGGTCGGACACCGTAAAGTGCCTGCGCCCCACCTGGAGCCACCCGAAAGCCGCTCATCACCTCATCGAATATCAGGACAATGCCACTTTCCGTACACAGTTCTCGAAGTCCTTGCAGGAATCCAGACTGAGGTGGTACGACGCCCATATTGCCGGCAACCGGCTCAAGGATGATCGCTGCGATTTGGTCGAGCAACGAGCCGACAATACGCTGTACCGAATCCAGATCATTGAAGACAGCAGTCAACGTGTCAGAGGCAATGCCCCTGGGAACACCAGCGCTGTCAGGAACACCGAACGTCATGGCACCCGAACC
>JAKQFZ010000876.1 GCA_029558215.1 Candidatus Omnitrophota bacterium | reverse complement strand
AAGGGGGAGTGGGCATCTTGCCCGCTGTTCTGATCCTTCTTCGCGGGCGGGACGCCCGCGCCCCCTTGCGCTCATCCCAGCCTTCTTCGAGAAGCTCTCCTGGGAACGCCAAGTGTCCACTTGGCTCTTGTTCTTTCTCCGGACTGCCGAGCAGACGCTCGGCGATCCCAGTATCCGCCGTCGCCCTCGCCCTTTGGGAGAGGGCTGGGGTGAGGGAAAGCAAGGTCGGTTGGTGTCCCTGCCGACAACGTGAGCGCAGAGGCTCACAGGCACGAATGCCTGTGTCATGTCGAGAAGCAGCCCTCAACGAGGAGGCTGCCACACGGGAAAGATAAGGCACCCGGCATTGAGACCATCAGAAATGGTGGAACTCGCAGACTCGTTCCACCCTACTCGACTCCTTTTCTGTCTCCCCTCTGTCTGCATCCTTCGCCTTTCTGGGTCCGTTTCATGACGCCTCTTCTCGTCCCGCTCCTTCCTCTCTCTCAACTGCTTGTTCTTCCACTCTTGGCGATGTTTCGCATCCTGCACCGCTTCGGGCAAACGGTAATCTCCCTCCTGTTCGGCTCCTTCAGCGATGGGCTTCTCCAAAGAGGCAATGTGCTCATCACGTCTCGAAAGCGCTTTCTCCAAATCCGCCGCATGAACCGCGCTTGCCTTCGAACCCGCCGACTCCAACTTTGTCCCGTCCACCGCGTGTAGAATCATCCCGATAAGATCGGCTCGCTGGGCCAACTCGACGCACTGCTTGAACAAGTGACCCAATGCTTTCTTGTTGTTTTTCCAGAAACGCCATAGCGTGTTGTGATCAGGGTAATTGCAGCCCGTCAGCCAAATCACACCCATCTCGTTGCGACAAGCGCGCTCAAGCCTCCTCGTCGTTCGAATGTTCTCGAAGTAGCCGTAAAGCCACACTTTCAACAATAAATCGACCGCATAGTTCGGACGCCCTTGCTCAACTTTCCTCTCCTTGAATCCCAAAGAGGGCAAGTCTACACAGTCCACAAAATCTCGTATGAATCGTGCAGGATGATCTGACGGAACCCAATCTTCAATAGCAAGAGGTAATAGGTATTGTTCTTGGTGGTTGGCTCGGATTTCCATCGTAGCCTCTTTCCGTTTCCCTACTCGAAACTACCAACAACAATCCTACGAATCAATCCGCTCCTTGCATATTATTTAATACGCTGACATTGTCTTTTTGAGACAGCCTCCGAGTTGAAGGCTGCCACACGGGAAAGAGAGGGCACCTGGCCCGACAGTTGCTTCCGTGGCGTCTGAACGATTCGGCACGAGATAAGAGCGGACTATTGCGAACGCTCCAAATAATCATTCTGAATGGCCGGTAGCAACACATTGAACGCTCCTTGTGCAGATGACATCCTTGCTCGATAGATGGGTTGAACGTACGTCTGCGTAGGTGAGGGAGATATGTAGTAGACGAGATCCCAGCCGATCACGGAACACCGATCGACAGCCATTATCTCCCCGTCAAGGATTCCCCGTCCATCCCTTACTCGCTGCAGCATCTCATCGAGTGAGATAAGAGGGTAATTGGTGAAGGGTTCCAGATCTCGCAAAGAATAGAGAACGTCCACAACTTCAGCACTTGGACCGATCTCAACAATGATTCGACCGCCCGCGCCCCAAGTATCGTGTCCGTTCAGGTTCCTTCTGAAACACACGCTCTTGCTGTAGCCTGAATCTGTGTTATCAGCGATTCCAGAGAATGCGATTTCCGGAGAAAGCAGTCCCTTCGCATTGAGAAAACTCGCAGCTATCGATGAGCACTCTTCATCCGTCGGGTAAAGTCTCACAGGCAGTTCCTTAGCGTCTCGCCTCCAAAAAGGTTTCACATATTCGAAACCTCTTCCATCTCGGTAAACGCCAAGATACTTGCTCTCATCTTGCCAGACGATCAGATCGCGCGAACCAACCGTGTTCGTGGTCACCCTCAGGGAAGGAGATTCCTTGAAAAACCTCGACGCATAGCCGTGAGGATCCGATTTCGAACTGTCCTGTGATTTGACCTTGAAAACCGTGAGTTTCTTGGGCGCATCTGAAAGAGATGCTTCACACGACAGTATTCGTATATTGGCTATTTGGCCATCAAAATCGAAGGGCCACGGCAACACAGGCAGCGATTGCGCCACCTGTCCCGCAGCCAAGACCGCAAACGGAAGGCTCATTGCCAGGAAAGCAAGACGCACTATAGTGATACTCCACCCTTTTCTCGCGCACTGCCTTGGTGACATCCCGATTCCACCTTTGTATCGTCTACCGAAGCAGCATATAGTCTACACCCGCCTAGGCACCAACCGTATAAGACTGAAGAATGTATGCGCTTTCGGCGTCTGGATCCCTTGCCGGGTGCCCTCTCTCTTCTCATGCTCCGACTGACTTCTCTGGGTGCCGGGTGCCCTCTCTCTTCCCATGCTCCGACTGACTTCTCTGTGTGCCAGCCCTCAGGTTCGCGAAGCGGTTCTGAGGGCTGCTGGTTTATATTGAATCCATGAACTCAGCATGATGACAAGTCTCTCATATTTGAGGCACACGGTCAAATTCCTCAGGAGGTGGAGCGCACTGGCTAAGTTACACGGGGGTGTCAAAGACGCTTGTCATTCAGAACGGAGCAAAGCGGAGTGAAGAATCTCTCTTCACTGCAGGATCCAAAGAGAGATTCCTCACTCCTTCGCCAAGCCTCAGTCATTCGGAATGACAGTCCCGCTCTTGTGTAACTGAGCCAATACCGTGGCGTCTCGCCCCACACAGATTTCGTCGGGGGCAAGATGCTCCCGATCCTTTGTGCAGGCAAGATGCCTGCGCCACAAACAGATTCCCGAGCAAACGCACGGCGATCCAAAGGCAGTGTGGTACAGACATTTCTCATCGCATTCCGCTGTGTTGTACCGCACGACATTTCAGTATCAGGTTTTGTTCGATTTGTGCCGAAAAGGAAGATGGATTATACTATCAAATGGATAACTTCCGTAGGGAAGAGGTTTCTCTGTATCTCTCCTGCACGGCGGTGGGGTGCCGTTGCGGTCAGGAAGGCGGATGTCTGGAAGACGCAAGGCAAGTTACGGGCTGCTCGCCGGAGCACTGGCAGTGATCGTTCTGTCATTGGGGCTTGTCCCTGTGTTTGGCACAGCCGGACCGAAACCCAAACCTCCTGGTTACATGGATTTGAACCGCGATGGAATCACGGATTCCCTGGATCTGTTCATTCTTTCGTCGTATTGGTGGCGCCATGTTGGAAACCCACCTTTTGAGTTCATCCGAACGGAGCCACTGCTCGTCCTGAACCGGGACTGGCATGAATTGAGCGCCCCGACACCGGTGATCACTCCAACGGTCACTCCCACGTTGGCAATGACAGAGACTCCGACTGAAACTCCCTCCGACACTCTGACCCCAACGACAACGGAGACGCCAACCCAAACGCCGTCTCAGACTCTCACCGAAACAAGCACAGCGACAAGTACTCCGACAGCGGCTGCTTCTGACACTCCAACACAAACGAGCACCGTCACTCCGACAATGACACCAAGCCAGGAGCTCAGCCAGACACCAAGCAACACACCAGTTTGGACAGCCACCAACACACCGACAGACGTTCCGACTCAGACTCCCTCGGAAACGCCGACACAGACGCCTTCACCCACTCCGACTCCGTCAGAGACATTGACACCTACAGCGACGGCGCTCCCATCTGACACCTCAACAGAAACGCCTGTGCCAACCCTCTCAGAGACGCAGACACCAACCAAGACATCCACACCGACTGACTCACAAACTCCAACAGAAACCGCTGTACCGGCTGACACACAAACGCCTTCCTCGACACCCTCAACGTCTGATACTCCAACAGACACACCAACGGAGACACCTACAGAGACTCCGACAAAAACTCCAACGGAAACACCCACAGAGACGGCAACTGCAGCCCCGACGGAGACCGAAACACCCTCAGCCACTGACACCCCGACTGAAACGGCAGGGGACACGCCAACAAATACGCCCACATCAACTTCAACACCAACAGAGACACCTTCGGATCTCCCAACGGAGACGCCGACACCGTCCGAAAGTCCGACGGACACAGAAACAGCAACACCTTCAGCAACTCCCTCCTTGACCAGTACGCCAACGGAGACCCAGACACCTTTCCCGACGGACACCCCATCTGGCTCTTCCACTCAGACCGATACTCCAACAGAGACTCATTCGCCAACGCAAACCCCGACTCCGACCATGACCAGCACCGAAACGGCATCTCCCACAATCACACCGACGAGCCTGTTGACAGAGACTCCTACGCCTACGGCGACTGAAACGGCAACCGGAACCCCCAGTTGGACACCCTCAAGAACAGCCACGGTGACCCCGACCGATACTCCGACAGACACCCCGTCAAGAACGCCGACCGCGACACCCTCCAACACCCCAATAGATACATCCACACCATCAGATACACCCACTTCTGCTCCGACGGAGACTCCCTCTGAAACAGCCACAGAGGCTCCGACGTTTACTCCAACACAGACCCCAACCTGGACTGTTACCGACACACCCACCTGGACTCGAACAGACACCCCGACTCGAACGCCGACTCAGACTCTGACGGATACTCCCACCCAGACACCGACCGTGACGCCGTCTGAAACACCAACAAGAACGCCCACAGGCGCAAGCACTCCTTCCTTTGTCACCCTGTTGGAAGTCTCATCCGAAGGCACGTTCAAGATGGGAAACAACGGCTCTGAACCCTTCTCGTATGCCTATGAACTGCCTCAGCATGATGTCCTTCTGAGTTCGTACTACATCTCCGTAACCGAAGTTCCAATAAGCGGTTATGTCCAGTTTCTGAATGCAGGAGGCAATGACGATCACTGGCGCAGTCAGATGACCAGCACCACCTTCTGCGGCATCCTCCAGAGCGGTTCACCCGGCAGTTACACTTATTCTGTTGCCACGGATCGGGGGAACTATCCTGTGACCTATGTCACCTGGAACGATGCAACGCATTTTTGCGACTGGATGACCATGACCTATACCGGCACCTGGCGCCTTCCGACCGAAGCCGAGTGGGAGAAGGCCGCTCGATGGGTTGCCGCGACAAGCACCGCCCGCGTCTATCCTTGGGGAAATTCCTGGGACTGCAACGCTCTGAACAATGGCTACGCCGCCTGTGTCAGGATCTTCAGGCCAAATGTCGTTGGAAGTTATCCAACCGGCATCAGTCCTTACGGACTGCTTGACATGGCTGGAAACGTTGCCGAATGGGTTTCGGACTACTACAGCGCGACTTACTATCAGTCCAGTCCTTCGGAAAACCCCACGGGACCGACAACGGGAACCAACCGAGTCGTTCGCGGAGGGTCCTTCCTGAACGGCCTGGATGAGACACGCTGCGCGGCACGACAGAACTTCTCCCCGACCAGCGTTCTTAACTCGGTAGGATTCAGGGTCGTGCGTGTTCCCTGATTGCAGCAAGTTGGGACAAACTCCTTGAAATATCAGGACGGATGAGCTATATTCCCGCAACTGTATCTGGAATTGAAACGCATACTGTCGGCGGCTTGATGGAAACTCACGATAGAACGTTTTTGTGTTTGCTTCTCATCGCGCTTGCGAGCTTGTGTGTCGAGCCACTCGCTGTCGCGCAGACAACCCTGCTGCCACCACAAGGTCTTCATCTTACGGACACACCCAATGACAACGGAAGCGGCGTGTGTCTCATCTGGGATGTGTCTCCAAACGCAACCAAGGCTCATGAATATGTGATCTTCTCATCCACCTCAGCAGAAGGTCCTTTTCATGAGATCAAACGCATTCCTGCGACGTTGTCGCTCAAGTCGGACTATCCCGAGTTCTTTGGGTTTTCAAAGACGCACAAGAACTTTCACTGTGCCTCTCTGCTGTACCCTCTCAAGTCTGATACGCGTGAACCGATTCCCACATGGTATCGCCTGGCCATCACCGATGGAACGGATCTCGTTTTCGCGTCAGACACGGTCACAGGCATCCCAACGGAAGAATGGACTGCCTGGAACAAGACCAATAACTTCATCTTGATGCTGGTGCTCTTTGCCGCCATCGGCTACTACATTCAGAGAGCCAGAACCAACCCGAATCTGTTCATTCGACGAATTCCCGGTCTGGAAGCCGTGGACGAAGCGGTTGGGCGCGCCACCGAGATGGGCAAGCCAATACTCTATCTGACCGGCACATACGAAATCAGCGAACTGTCCACGCTGGCGTCTGTCAACATTCTGCGCCGTGTCGCGGAAACCGTTGCCCGCTATGACTCCAGACTGATCAACCCGCATCGTCGTTCGATTGCCATGACCGTCTGTCAGGAAGTTGTCAAAGAGGCATACATCAAGGCGGGGCGTCCCGATGGGTATCGTCAGGACGACATCTATTTCGTTACGGACGACGCTTTTGGATACACCGCTGCGGTGGATGGTCTGATTGTCCGCGAGAAACCGGCAGCAAATTTCTACTTGGGCACGTTTTCCGCCGAAGCGCTGCTGCTGGCGGAAACTGGCGCCATGACCGGCGCGATTCAGATCGCAGGAACGGACTCAACGTATCAAATTCCTTTTTTCATCGTTGCGTGTGATTACACGCTCATTGGAGAGGAACTCTACGCGGCAAGTGCCTATCTGTCGCGCGAGCCCAAGCTCTTGGGCAGTCTTCGAGGCCAGGACTGTGGGAAGGTCATTCTGATGGCGGCGATTGTAATTGGGACAGTCGGTGCCTGTCTTTACACGGTCTTCCCAGACGCGGAATGGCTTTTGTGGTTGCATCACTTTTTCACAAAGACGTAGGAGTATCTGATTTGGAGCGGAGAGCCCATCTCGGCTCTCTGAGGAGATAGAGACTAAGAACGTGAATTTTGTCAGACGCAAGTTGCCCGTACTTATCGTCTTCTTGATGGGGATGGTCATGATGCTTCGGTTTTATTGTCCGAGGTACAGTTCCGACCTTCTTCTTGATGAAGTCAACAAGTGGACGATGATCATTGGTGGTTTCACCCTGGTCATTGGGGTTGTGAGCCTGATTCGGGTTCACTATCAGAGAGTGCGGCGACGGCAGCCCGGCTATGGTTACAGCCTGGTGATGTACTTCTTCCTTTTTCTCACCGTCCTGGTTGGAGTCCCCAGAAATGTTGGTTCACTGAAACTGGGCATTGAGTCGGGATCCCCGTTCATGTGGATTTTTGAAAACCTGAACGTGCCCGTGTCCAGCGCCATGTTCTCAATTCTGGGTTTCTATGTTGCGTCCGCTGCGTATCGGGCTTTTCGAGCCAAAACCTTCGAAGCGGGGGTCATGTTGGTTGCTGCCGTAATCGTCATGTTCGGTCGGGTTCCTTTGGCCGACGTGATTTCCGAACCGCTTCCCGAGTGGCTCAAGATCACCAACCTGACCAGTTGGATTCTCAACGTGCCGACCGTAGCGGCACGACGCGCAATCATCCTTGGTATGGGTCTTGGCTCCATTGCGACGGCGCTGAAAATCATCTTCGGTCTTGAGCGCACCTACATGGGGGGAGGAAGATAGCATGACCTGGGATGAAAAACTTCAGGCAATAGACCGGCGCATCATCTTCCTCCTGGTTGGGATCGCCGTGGCTCTACCCATCATCTTCAGGCTGCCCATCCCTATCCCCGTTGTCACGCCCGAAGTCATGGGAGTCTATGAGAGAATAGAAGCCCTTCCCTCCAATGCCGGAGTGTTTATGGTCTTCGACTATGAGCCTGCCACAACACCCGAACTCAATCCGATGGCCGAGGCGCTGCTTCGACACTGCTTCCAGAAGAATCTGAGAGTGGTGTGTGCCACACTGTACTCCAGCGCTCCAGGGATCATGGAATCGCTGCTGAAGGAAGTGGGCGACCGCTATGGCAAGAAAGCGGGCATTGACTACACACTTTTGGGATACCGTGCAGGTGGATACGCAGTGATTCTCCGAATTGTGGACAACCTGAAGAAGGGATTTCCAAGAGATTACTACGACAACCTTACAACCGAGGCTCCCGTCCTGGAAGGCCTGGATCGGTTGAAGGACTTTGCCTATCTGATGTGCCTGCACGATGACTCCACGATCCAAACCTGGGTCACTTATGGATATGAGCGAACGGGTATTCCAATGGCCTCGGGTTGCACCGCAGTCATGGCAACCGGATCGTATCCGCTGCTTCACGCCAAACAGATCAACGGCATCCTAGGCGGCTTGAAGGGAGCGGCGGAATACGAGAAATGCCTCAACTATGAGGGCGTTGCCCATCAGGGAATGTTCTCTCAGTCGGTGGTACACATGCTCATCATCGCCATGATCGTGCTGGGCAACGTCGGTCATTTCCTTCGACATCGCCGCAACAGGCAAGCAAGGAGTTGACCAGGATAGAGATATGGAAGCAACCACAGGCATGATGGATCTTTTCGGAATTTGGATTGCAGGGTTTCTCACCTTGGCGATCTACAGTTTCCTCTATAAAGACAATCCGGCGTACAAGATCGCCGAGCATATTTTTGTTGGTGTTTCTGCGGGATACACCATCTGTATCACATGGCACAATATCCTGCGTCAGGATGTCTTTCAACGGCTGGCGGAAGGGCAATGGATTGTGCTTTTCCCCGTTGCCATGGGACTTTTGATGTACACCCGGTTCACTCGAAATCATGCCTGGATCAGCCGACTGTCCATGGCCTTTGTGGTCGGCGCGGGAGCGGGCATCGGAGTTCCCAACACGATTCAGGCCCTCTTGATCCGCCACACACAGAGCACGATAGGACCCTTCATCACAGCCCAGAGCGTCTCTTGGAATGAGCTGTGCATCCTGTTCGGAGTCGTGAGCACTCTGGTCTATTTCTTCTTCTCCGTGGAGCACAAGCGTTTCGTTGGTGTCATCTCCTGGATAGGGGTCATTTTCCTGATGATCTATTTTGGAGCTTCGTTCGGCTATACGGTTATGGCACGCGTGTCGTTGATCATCGGTCGAATGCGTTTCCTTATCCTCGAATGGCTTCCGAGCTTCTTCTGATTGACCCACCAGTGTCACTGACTCCCAACCTTCTTGGAATATGTGTTCCAGGGAGTGGGCTTTGTCCGCACGTCTGCAGGCGCTGCTCCGCTTGTAAGGACATGCCCTATGGCATCACGATAAACCAGTAAAGGGAAGAGAGACATCCTGGTTCATGCTACCAGGACTGTTCGGGTGTGGTCTCTTTCAGCAGTGAAGGTGAGGCAACCTTATCGGTCTGCACCAGTGGTTTCCACTCGGATATGATCCGGAAAAGATCCGTCTCATCCACTCTGCCATCATTGTTGAAATCACACTTGGCAATCTGGTGCTTTTCCTCGGGTAATGCTTCGCTGACCTTTTCACCGAATGTCAGACTGAACAACAGTACGTCAATGGTGGAGACAAATCCATCTTCATTGAGATCGCATGGCGAGGCGGAAGGAGCCGGAGTTGCTTCGGGATTTGCCATAGTCGGTCGTAGAGGCAAGCCCAGAATTAGAAGAGCGAACACTATCGCGCTAACGAACGATCTCCACCGAGGCTTTTCCAGATGTACTCTGCTCATCATAGTCATAGCGGAATAGTATACCTTTTTCGGCAAAACAGGAACTTCCGCTAAAATGCGGGTGTAAGAAGCCTCTTTTGAAACCAGACTTTGAAGAGGTCTGCTTCTTCCGATGCGCACGTGTTCGCAAGAGTGGCCTGCTCAACGGAATAGCCAGATTGACATTGGAGGCTGAGACAGATACGCATCATTTGTGGAAACCGAATGCATGTGCACGGTGGCTCCTGCCCGAGTACGGGTCATTCATGAATTACCCCAACAGCGCAGATTACAATCTACTTCGCTTGAATCTCGCGCCAGGAATTCATATTATGCCTTCTTGGTGAGACGAGCAGTGGCAGTTGGAGGCTGGGTGGTCCACTCCTGCGTGCGCTTGTTTGCCACACTGAGCCAAGATGCCTGGGAGTCCGCTTTCCGGAAAGCGGGCTAGTGCCCCCATGTATATGCGGGCTCCATCTGATCTGATCGGATGCAGTTGTTCGAGGTTATTTGACTTGACCTCCCCCTGCTGCTCCTTGGTGAGGGAAGGGAATTCAGGAATTCTCTCCCCTGCCAGAACAGGGAAAGAGGGGGCGGTGTTTTCAGGAGGATATCCATGCAAGAAGATCCCTATTCCCCATTTGAGCGGCATCAGCTGATTCTGCGTGACCTGCTCGCAGTTGACCGAACGGTACTCGCCAATGAACGAACGTTCCTGGCATATATTCGCACCGCACTGGCTTTTTTTCTGTCGGGCATCACGATCTTGAAGTTTTTTGAAAGCATGATCATTCGCGTCATCGGCATAGCCTTCATTCCTCTGGGTGTGGTCATCCTGATCATCGGAACCTGGAGATTCACGCATGTACAGAAGGCAATTGGCAGACTGAGAAAGAACCCATCTCAACTGAGCGGCACCGGGGACTGAAGACACACACCTCGTATGTGCGGGTGGAAGGGAAGACAACGAAACAGGAGTGAGGACAACGAAGATGAGTGCCAATCAGATAGAAATCCGAATCTGGAGTCCAGAGGAGAAACTTCCCCGGGAGCAGTTGAAGTCGCTTCAGTTGCGGCGACTTCAGGAGACCGTCTCTCGGGCTTTTCACAACGTCTCCCACTACCATGAGGCGTTGGAACGTGACAGACTCACGCCTGATTCCATCAAGTCTCTGGACGATCTGAGGCGGATTCCCTTCACCGTCAAGGATGACCTGCGGAAGCAGTACCCACTTGGAATGCTGGCCGTACCGAGGGAGAAGGTGGTTCGATATCACGCTTCTTCGGGAACCACTGGCAAGCCGACTGTGGTCGCCTACACCCGAAAGGACTTGGAGACTTGGGCGGAGCTGGTCGCCCGATTCTGCACTGCAGCAGGTGCTGTTGAACAGGATACGGTTCAGATTGCCTTTGGGTACGGACTGTTTACCGGTGGTTTCGGCCTTCACTATGGACTGGAGCGCATCGGTGCCGCGGTCATTCCCGCTTCGTCCGGAAACACGGAACGTCAACTGATGCTGATGCATGACATGGGCACAACGATTCTCGTCTGCACGCCTTCGTATTCATTGTACCTTGCCGAAGCGATCTCGGAGTCCGGCTACAGACGCGAGGCGTTTCGGCTTCGTCTTGGCCTTTTCGGCGGAGAGGCATGGAGCGAGGCCACGCGAAAAGAGATTGAGGCGCGACTGGGGATCAGCGCAACGGACAACTATGGCCTCTCTGAGATCATCGGCCCCGGAGTTTCTGGAGACTGTATCTACAAATCGGGAATGCACATATCGGAGGATCATTTCATCGCGGAGCTCATTGATCCGGAAACAGGAGAAGTGATTACCGAGCAAGGACGCCCTGGGGAACTGGTACTTACCTCTCTCACCAAAGAGGCGATGCCGATTCTTCGGTACAGAACGAGGGATATCTGTACTCTCGACGCTTCTCCCTGTCGTTGCGGGAGAACCACGGTACGCATGTCCAAAGTTCAGGGACGCACTGATGACATGTTGATTGTTCGCGGCGTGAATGTCTATCCCTCGCAGGTCGAGGAAGTTCTTGTCTCCATCGAGGGTGTGGAGCCTCACTATCAACTCATCATTCGTCGAGATGGTGTTCTGGACGAACTGGAGATCCAAGTTGAAGTCTGCGAAACCATCTTTTCCGATGAGATGAAGCAGATGCGCGAGACGCACGACCGGATTATCCGAAAACTTCAGTCCGTTCTGGGCATCACGCCGAAGGTGAAGCTGGTGGAGCCGAAATCCATTGAACGCAGTGTGGGAAAA
>JAKQFZ010000871.1 GCA_029558215.1 Candidatus Omnitrophota bacterium | reverse complement strand
CAGGGGGCTGAGCCCGTTCGGTTCAAAGCGGGACAGTATGCACAATTCCGAATTCCCTCTTACGGTGCCAGTCCTGAACCTGTCTACCGCGCCTATTCGATTTCAAGCGCACCCACAGACGATCGGGCTTTGGAATTTGTCATTCGGCGTGTCCCTTCAGGCATTGCCACTACTTACATCTTCGACCATCTCAAACGGGGAGACGTTCTTTCAGTCAATGGACCCTATGGAGATTTCTATCTCAGGGACACCGATGCCGAGATCGTCTTCATTGCCGGCTCGACGGGAATTGCTCCCATCAAGTCCATTCTGCACACGATGACCGAACAGGGGATCAACCGCAAGGCGCGCTTTTTCTTTGGCGCTGTCCAGAAGCGGGACTTGTTCTATCGTGAGGAGATGGCCGAGTTCGAAAGGAATCTTCCGAATTTCCATTACATCCCTGCGCTTTCCCGCAAGCTGCCTGAGGATCAGTGGGACGGTGAAGAGGGTCTGATCACAGAGGTTCTGGAACGTCATCTGACCGATGGTCCCAATGTGGAAGCCTATCTGTGTGGAAGTCCAGGGATGATTGATGCTTGTGTCAAAGTCCTGATGACAAAGGGTGTTACCGCGGATCGCGTTTTCTATGACAAGTTTGCCTGAGGTGCATCATGAAAGATAATTCGTCAGACCTTGAATCCGTACAGATGCAGATGCAGCCTGGAGTGCTTACTCTGGAAGGCTTTCTGGGAACCGATTCGCGCTCTCTTGCGGAGATAGTGCAGGCAGATGATGCAGAAGTCCAAAGACTCGGACTCACACACGAGCGGATCGCTGAAAGACTTACGCAGTTGACCCAGATGGCACTCCAGGGATTTGGTACTCCGCAGAAAGGCGATGAGTTCTCGGTCGTGTGCAGCGAAGCCATAGGCGGTTGGGTGCGCTGTCCGTTCCGAGACAAAGGACGTTTCCGCAAAGGGGAAATTGTTCTGACTGATAAGAACAGTGGCAGGATGTTGACATGGACACCACTGTCGGTGCATCTCATAGAAGAGCATGGTTTCTACCAGGGAAAAGGATCGCACTATCGGCTTGAGCCATCCCTCTTGAAGGAGATTTTGTTTTGAGGATATGCTTCTGGAGAGAGACACATGCTCTCTCCGAAAATCCCCCCTGCCTTACCGAAGGGGGGTAAGAACAAGCCTGCCCCCCTTAACAAGGGGGGATCAAGGGGGGATTTGTCATCCCCTTCAGGTGCGCCGTAGGCCCATGAGGAACTTTGGTGATGGAGGACTGACCACGAGGTCGAGAACAGTGAACAGGAGGAAGGGCTATGAAATTCGGTGAATGGATTGTTGAACGTTCGGTTGAGCATCCCAAAGTGGTCTTGGGGACAGTCTTCTTTGTGACAATGGTGCTTGCTCTGACTGCCCTCTTGCCCACGCTTTGGCCTCAGACTTTCTCAGCACTTTCTCCGCTCAAGGTGGATACCGATCCGGAGAACATGCTCCCAGCGGATGAGCCGGTTCGTGTCTTTCATGACGAGATGAAAGAAGAAATGGGTCTCTATGACATGGTCGTTCTCGGTGTGGTGAATGACCAACATCCTGATGGGGTGTTCAATCCTGAGACACTGCAGCGGGTCTATGAGCTGACCGAGTATGCCAAGACTCTGCGATGGCAGGAAGGTGGCAGTTGGATCGGCGTCAAGGAAGTGGACATCATCGCTCCGTCTACAGTGGACAATATCGAACAGGCGGATTTGGGAGCAGTGAAATTCGAGTGGCTGATGCCGACTCCCCCCGCCACTCGGGAGGAGGCTCTGGCAGTTCGCGACAAGGCATTGCGGATTCCATTTCTCAATGGGACGCTCGTCTCCGAAGATGGAAAGGCACTTTGCGTTTATCTGCCACTGACTTCAAAGGATTTGAGCTACCGTGTCTATTCAAAGCTGATGGAGAAAATCAAGACCCTGTCTGCAACCGAGGAGTATCACATCACGGGGCTGCCGGTCGCTGAAGATACTTTTGGTGTGGAAATGTTCAAGCAGATGGCGCTTTCTGCACCCCTGGCGATGCTCATTATCTTCCTTCTGATGTTTTTCTTCTTCAGAAAGCTCTCGCTGATCGTGTCTCCCATGATTTTGGCCGTTGTCTGTGTCATCTGCACCATGGGGCTTCTGGTGGCAACCGGCAACACGGTTCACATTATGAGTTCCATGATTCCGATATTCATCATGCCCATAGCGGTCTTGGATTCCATACACATTTTGTCTGAGTTCTTTGACCGATACCAGGAATCACGTGACCGCGCCAAGACTATCACCAGAGTGATGCGCTCGCTTTACACGCCGATGCTTTACACGTCCTTGACTTCCGCCGCAGGATTCGCCTCACTCGCATTGACTCCGATCCCGCCGGTACAGGTTTTTGGTCTGTTTGTTGCCTTTGGAATTATGTTGGCCTGGATTTGGACGGTGATTTTCATCCCTGCCTTTGTCATGATCATTCCAAGGAAATCTCTGGAGAATTTTGGCGCTGCCCACCGACCCGGAGAGGATGAAGATGACCTGAGCCATCTGAAAGGTTCGGAACGATTCATGCGAACCATTCTTCGCAACACCGGACGTTTCACCTACAAGAACTCCAAATTGGTTCTTGCGTTTGTGGTTCTCTGTGTTGTTGTCGCCGGCTACGGCATCAGCCAGATTCAGATTAATGACAACCCTACGCGCTGGTTTGCGCCTTCTCATCCGATCCGAGTGGCCGATCGCGTTCTAAACTCACATTTTGGCGGAACATACACTGCCTATCTGGCTCTGGAGCCTTCGGATGAACACTCCGATCTTCCGGAATACGTCAGCGATCTGGGAAACCGTTTGTACGACAAGGGCACGGAGCTGGAGTCATCCTACCCCGGAAGCCATGAGATCTTCCGCATCGTGCGAGAGAAGCTATCCATGCTGGTGGCAAGTGTGCAAGCCAAGCACCAGTTGCTGGATGCCCTTTCTATGGATGTCAATTCGCAGTTGGATACGGCTCCCGATGAACTCTACGATGCCTGGGATCAGGCCTCCCTGTTCCTGGAGATCGAAAAACAACGGGATGAAGTTTTCAAACAACCTGAAGCGCTTGCCTATATCTCAAGGCTTCAGGAAGCACTGCTGGAGACGGGCATTGTTGGAAAGTCCAACTCCCTCTCAGACATCGTGAAGACGGTCTATCGCGAACTTTTGTCCGGCAAGGATGAGGATTTCCGGATCCCCGAAAGCCCAAACGGTGTGGCGCAGTGCCTTATCACGTACCAAAACAGTCATCGCAACCAGGATCTCTGGCACTTTGTAACGCCGGATCATCGGAAGAGTGTTCTGTGGATTCAGCTCAAGAGCGGGGACAACAAGGACATGACCAAAGTTGTCTCGGCGATGGAGCAGTTCATTGCTGCCAATCCAGCTCCTTTTGGGATCACGCACCATTGGTTTGGGCTGACGTACATCAATGTCATCTGGCAGGAGAAGATGGTCACTGGAATGCTTCAGTCGTTCTTTGGGAGTTTCTTTATCGTCCTTCTGATGATGATATTTATGTTCCAGTCAGGTTTGTGGGGGCTTCTGTCTATGATTCCCCTCACGGTCACTATTGCCTTGATCTATGGTGTCATCGGACTGGTAGGGAAAGACTATGATATGCCGGTGGCGGTGCTTTCGTCATTGACCTTGGGACTCGCAGTTGACTACGCGATCCATTTTCTGGCTCGTGCACAGCAGCTCCATGAGAAATATGGAAGTTGGGACAAGTGCGTTGCTCCCATGTTTGGCGAGCCTGCTCGTGCCATCACACGAAACGTGGTGGCAGTGGGTGTTGGTTTTCTGCCGCTTGTGGCGGCACCGTTGGTTCCCTATCAGACGGTTGGCATTTTCATTGCCTCGATTCTTCTGGCTGCCGGTGTGGCCTCTATTCTGATCTTGCCGGCGCTGATGACCGTTCTTGAAAAAGCCATCTTTCCCCAGACCAAACAGGTGGCTTTTATGTGCCGATGCGGGACTCGGTTTCTCATCGGAATTCTTCTCATTGCGACGGTTGTGCTCAATATGCACCAATTTCTCACTGTGGGCTGGACTCAATTGACCTGGTACAGCGCAGCTGGGATAATTGCCCTGTGGCTGAGCTGTCTGGTCTCTTCACGTCTGCGCAAGTGTGGTGTGGACAGCAAATCCGACCAGACAGACAGTGGCGAAAGGGAGTAAGGGAAATCTGGAAGAGAACGTTGCGAAAGGAGCTACTGCAATGAAAAACTCTCACTTGTTCACCTCGGTTCTTATACTGGTTGGTGTCGCTCTGACCTGCTTCTGTTTTCCGGTTCAGTGTCAGGAGTCTGCGACGAAGGAGACTGTCATGAAGTCCGCTCCGAGCCAGGGACAGCTGACAGTGGAACAGATTGTCGAACAGTCCAATCGTGTAGCCTATTATCAGGGCAAAGATGGCCGTGCACGGGTGCAGATGAAGATTACCGACAGCCAGGGACGTATTCGGGAACGGGAATTCGTTATCTTGCGTTGGGATCAGCCCGCACTGGACGGCTCTGATTCCGATGAGCATTGTGGCAATCAGAAGTTCTATGTCTATTTCCGAAGGCCTGCCGACGTGAACAAGATGGCTTTTCTTGTCTGGAAGTATGTTGACAAAGATGACGACCGCTGGCTCTACATGCCAGCGCTGGATCTCGTCAAGCGGATTGCCTCCGCGGACAAACGCACGAGTTTTGTTGGCTCAGACTTCTATTATGAAGACGTATCCGGACGCAATATCAATGATGATGTTCATGAGTTGGTAGAGACAACGGATACTTACTATGTGCTGAAGAACACCCCAAAATCCCCTGGCTCTGTGGAGTTTGCACACTACAAGATGTGGGTTCACAAAGAGACTTTCATGACGATCAAAGTGGAATACTTCAATGTGGCGCAAGAGAAATATCGAGAATACCAGGCACTGAAAGTGGACAACATTCAGGGTCGCAACACAGTGACCAGAGCCAGTATGAAGGATCTGCGTACGGGCAGCGAGACCACCGTAGAATACAACGATGTCACCTATGACGTCGGAGTTCCTGAGGATATCTTCAGCGAGCGCTATCTGCGGGCAGCTCCGGACAAGTACTTGAGATAGAGAACCACATTTGACCCAATGAAGGCAATAAGAGCATTCAGGAAGGCAGTCAGCATCATGCCACTTCTCCCACTGGATAGTGAGGGCAGGCTGGCGTTGTCAATAAACCTTGGGATGATCTTCCTTTCGGCTTTCTCACTGCTTGTTGCATCCGGAACTGTGTCCTGGTGCGAAGAGCCGCCTCTCCCTTTCGGCTTGGGTGGGACTTCCTCTTCCACCGGGAGAGAATCATCTGAGCCTGATCTTCCCATCGGACTGGGAACGCAACGTTCCGACGAGCCATCACTTCCGACGGGTCTGGATCCCAAACCCAAAGAACCGGAGTTGCCTTTGGGGCTGTCAACGGATTCCTCTGTCGCTGAGGACTCCCACCCTCAATCGAGGCATTCTGCTTTTTCGATTCCGGATCAACTGAGCGGTTTCTGGGAAGCACGTGGCGGGGTTCGAACACGGAGCGACCCCCATGAGAAGCAGTCTTCCATTGGGGAGACACGCCTGCAGTTGGAGTGGGAGGAGCGTCTGAGACTGGGTGTGCTCAAACTGACAACGGACTTCCTGTACGATCCCGTTATGAGCGATCACCAGATGAGACTCGAACGAGGTAAGGGATGGCTGGACATCAGAAATGCCAGTTTCCAAACACGACCCCTGGACTTTGTGGACGTCAAAGTTGGCAGACAAATTCTGACTTGGGGCACAGGGGATATGCTCTTCATCAATGACCTTTTTCCCAAGGACTGGAACTCATTTTTCATCGGTCGTGACGATGAGTACCTGAAGGCTCCCTCCGATGCGATCAAGACGTCCCTGTTCTCCAGGTGGGCGAATCTGGACATTGTCTACACGCCGCGGTTCGATGGTGATCGGTTTATTGATGGTCGCCGCATCTCCTACTACAACGCCATGCTGGGTAGACGCGCCGGACGGGATGCGCCAGTGCATCTCGATCGTCCAGATGACTGGTTTCACGATGATGAGCTTGCCCTGCGTCTTTCTCGAAACGTTTTTGGTTACGAATTGGCGCTCTATGCCTATGATGGTTTCTGGAAAAGTCCAGGGGGGCTGGATCCGGTTACCTTTGAGGCGGTCTGCCCCGAGCTTTCAGTCTATGGAGCCAGCGTTCGTGGTACCGTCGGGCGGGGAATCGGAAACATGGAGATTGGCTACTATGATTCGAGAGAAGATCGCCGTGGCGATGACCCGTTCACCCGCAACAGCGAATTTCGTTTTCTGGCTGGCTACGAACAGGAAGTAGCCAGGGATTTGACTGCGGGCGTTCAGTACTACGTCGAGTGGATGATGGATTACGATCAGTATATGGCTTCTCTGCCGTCCGGAACCCATGCTGCAGATGAAGATCGGCATGTGCTGACGCTGCGCTTGACAAAACTCCTTCTGAATCAGAACCTGAATGTGTCCCTCTTCACCTATTATTCTCCCAGTGACAGTGATGTCTACTTCCGACCCAAGGTTCACTACAAGGTGGACGATCACTGGTCTGCGGAAGTTGGTGGAAATGTCTTTGTTGGTGAAGAAGACCATACCTTCTTCGGTCAGTTTGAGAAAAACAGCAATGTCTATGTGGCAGCTCGCTACAGTTTTTAGCGGTTTGCACACTTTGCTGAAGTGCTGAGCAGGTTCACACCTGCAGGCGGGTGGGTCATGCCCACTCCATCGGATGCTTGTCCTGTAACGGACAGGCCTCTCCTGAAATCAGTGTCACGAGGAGAACAATCGTCTCCGTGAGAGCGAATACTAAGTAGGAGGAATGGGAACCATGAAGAAGTACGTTTGCACGGTCTGTGGCTATGTTTACGATCCGGAGGAGGGAGACCCGGGAAACGGAGTTGCTCCAGGCACTTCCTTCGAGGCGATTCCGGACGACTGGACTTGCCCCCTGTGTGGTGCACCCAAGTCAGATTTTGAAGCGGAAGAATAGTCACCCTGAGGGCACTCATTGACAGAGAACCGTGGTGTGTGCGGAGCGCGTGAGCACTCTCCACCTCTTACTGATTTGAACCTGATACCACTCACTTTCGAATCCGTTTGCACGCGGTCGAATAATGAACTATAAGGGCACCATCACCGCGGTGGATTAGGGACATCGGCATGGCACAGGATGGGATCGTTTCAAGCACTTCAACGAAGTCAAATCTTCAGCTGGAAGCCCTGCTGAATGAAACCCAAAAGCTCAGTAAGGTGGGTGGCTGGGAGTGGGACGTCACTCGACAGGTCATGACATGGACGAATGAGACTTTTCGCATCCACGGTCTGCCTCCTTCGAAAGCGCGGAATGTCTCGGCCGATCTGATTGCTCTGAGCGTTGCCTGCTACGATGCTGACGATCGTCCGGCGATCCTGGATGCATTCAATCGTTGTCGGGATCGGGGAGAACCTTATGACTTGGAGTTCCCTTTTACCACGGTTGATGGCCAAAGAATTCGGATTCGTACCACAGCAACTCCAATTGTCGAAGACGGCAAGGTTGTCAGGGTGATTGGCAACATTATGGACATCACGGAGAGGTGGCATCTGGAGCAGCAATACCAGATGCTGTTTCGCGAGATGTTGGATGCCTTTGCCTTACATGAGATCATCTGTGATGGGGACGGAAATCCTGTTGACTACCGATTCCTGGATGTCAACCCGGCCTTTGAGCGGTTGACCGGCCTTTCCGCTGAGAGCATATCGGGGAAAACAGTTCTTGAAGTCATGCCCAATACAGAGAAATTCTGGATAGAAACGTATGGACGTGTTGCGCTCACGGGGAAACCGGTGTCGTTTGAGGACTACTCGCGCGAACTGGACCGGCACTTTGAGGTAAAGGCATTTTGTCCAGCACCTGGGCACTTTGCCACTATCTTCCTCGACGTTACCGAACTGAAAAGAGCAGTTGAAGCGCTTCGCCAGAACGAGGAGAAGATGACGAGTATCTTCCGTGCCGCCCCGACTGGCATTGGCATGGTGATCAACCGTATCCTTATGGAGGCCAACCAGAGGCTCTGCGATATGGTGGGGTACCAACGGGAAGAACC
>JAKQFZ010000569.1 GCA_029558215.1 Candidatus Omnitrophota bacterium | reverse complement strand
GGAGGCTTTACTATCTCTGTCCACTTCCAAGACAAGATAAGGACAGAGTTCAGGCTTCATAGGTGAGCGAGTAGTCCGGTTTTTTCCGAAACCGGGATCCTGGGTTGAGGGCAACCCAGGGCACTGCGCCGTCAGAACGAGTCATTGCAGCAGGCTCTGAGCAAAGCGCTGCAGCCTTGCAGCCCCTCATCGCAAGCCGAAGAATCCTCTTTGCGTGTAGAGGTAGTAGATCCCGCTGGCGCAGGTCACCACAATCGCGAGGAGCATTCCAAGATTCCACAGCGCTGCCCGCTTGCCTGTCGGAAGATCATCGCCCAGATAGGCCTTCTTTCGGTTGAGCAGGAAAAACCCGATATAGGCGATGGGGAGAAAGAGCCCACAGACGGCTGACACCGGTACCGCGATCCAACTTCCCATCTTTGACCAAAGGATTACCCCAAGCATTCCCGGTGCCGGAATCAGACAGGCGAGTTTGTACTTCCATCCCACCGGCTCGAGATTGAATATCTCACAGAACGCGAAGCCACTGACCAACATGTGGAGCGTAATGGTACTCAAGGCCATTCCCAGCACACCGAGTCCAAAGACGATGCGCGCGAAGAAGGGTCCCATGCCTGTGGCCTCCAGGAGCGAGGCGGCCTTGATCGGAGAGAGTGCTGTTGACCCCGATGCAAATCCCACAGGGTCAAAGATCGTGCATCCCGTCGCGATGACCATCAGGGAAACCGCCGCGGAATAGGGCAGTAACATCCCTGTCAGCAAGTCAAACTTGGCCAGACTTCGGTGCTCTCGTCCCCAACCACGCGCCAGAAGTGTGTACGGATAGAGAAACGTCATGTTGATCCCCACCGCTGCTCCGAATGCAGCCATGACGACTGAGACTCCGCGCTTGTCTCTTGGAATGTGAATCGGCAGAAAGCCCATGAAAAGTTTCTTCCACTCGATGGAGCCGGCGCGTCGCAGAACGACCACCAGAAAGGCAAGAATGATCATCCAGACGAAGAACTTCAACGTTCTCTCATAGAGGCGAATTCCCTTGGCACCACTTCCATAGCTCCATGTTATTATTGTCGAGATGACGAGAAAAAGAACACCCAGCGACAAGAGCACCAGATTCTGAACGCCGGGAGTGAAAGACCATCCTGTGACTGCTTTGATCATGTCGTCTGCCATACCCGCTGCCAGAGAGTATTGTGGGAAATGCCAGATCACGGTTGCCAGCAGCGTTCCCCATGCCCAAGCCCAAGCCAATGCCGGATGCAGATGACAGCGCATGGCGGTGAAAGGACGCGCACCGGTAGACAGCGTCTGATGCGCCATGGCCGAGAGCATGATGATCCCAAGCAGCATGGCGAGTGGCTGAACCCAGAGCAGATCATACTGAAGATAGGCTCCTGCGTAGAGAGATGCCATGGCACTGCCGCCACCCAGCGTCATCGCGCTTTGAAGCCATCCGGGCCCACTCCTGGCAAAATAGCCCTTGGCTCGGGTCACCGCGTCTTTGCCCTCAAGTGCCAACAATTCGGCTTTCTCACGTTCGAGAATCTCCGGTGCCCATTTGGCAACCATGGGAAGCCCCTTTCGGACTTCACATGCGTTGGCTCCTGATGTGTTTGTTCGATGATTCCGCTCTGTCATAAAACTTTACCCCTGCCTCAAATGTATATTGCGACGCAGTATAAAGGGACGATTCATCAAGCGCAACACAAGAGCACAACTGGGTGCATTGGCTCAGTTACACAAGTGCGGAGACTGTCATTCCGAACGACTGAGGCTTGGCGAAGGAGTGAGGAATCTCTCTGGATTCTGCAGTAAAGAGAGATTCTTCATTCCGCTCCCAAAGCCTCGCGGAACCTGTCCTGAGTCCTTCGGCTTTGCTCAGGATAGACTCCGCCGAAGGATTCAGAATGACAACCATACCCTGTATGACTGAGCTGATACAACTCGCTCAGCCTTGCGCTGCTCTGGGATTGGTTGTATCGTCTCTGGCGAATAAAGGGGACATAATCCCCGAAGGAGAAAGGCAGTTGGAACCACTGAACCAGAACACGTCTCGCGATGTCGAAAACGTCAAGCAATTGCATGAAAAGCATGAGCAGATGCTCAAAGAACTGGCTCGGGTCATCGTCGGGCAGCACAAGGTCATTGAGCAGTTGATGATTGCCCTGTTTTCCGGAGGGCATTGCCTGCTGGTCGGTGTTCCAGGTCTGGCGAAGACTTCGTTGGTTCAAGCCATTGCCAGAGTGCTGGCTCTGACGTTCAAACGAATTCAGTTCACTCCCGACTTGATGCCTTCAGACATCACGGGAACCGACATCCTGGAAGTGGATACAGCGACAGGCGAACGCTATTTTCGTTTTGTGAAAGGGCCCCTGTTCGCCCAGATCATCCTGGCGGACGAGATCAACCGAACGCCGCCCAAAACTCAGGCGGCTTTGCTGGAAGCCATGCAGGAATACAGCGTCACTGCTTCTGGGAAGAAGTATGACCTGGAGAAACCTTTCTTTGTCTTGGCGACTCAGAATCCCATTGAACAGGAAGGCACCTATCCCCTGCCCGAAGCACAACTCGATCGTTTCATGTTTCAGTTGAATGTTGACTATCCTGAAACCGAAGAAGAGGCGGAGATCGTCAAACTGACAACATCTGCCTATCTTGCGCAACTCAGTACCGTGCTTTCCGGTCAGGAAATCCTGGACATTCAAGACCTCGTTCGAAGAGTTCCCATTGCCGACGAAGTGATCCAGTACGCCATTCGTCTGGTCAAGGCGAGCCGTCCACAGCAGGGCGAGCAAACCGGTGAACTGGCTGATTTTGTCAAGCGCTATATCAACTGGGGGGCGGGCCCGCGAGCGTCGCAGTACCTTGTTCTTGGGGGTAAGGCGCGAGCCATTCTCAACGGACGATATGGAGTTTCCCATGAGGACATTCAATCCGTTGCCCGTCCGGTGCTTCGGCATCGCATTCTTGTCAATTTCCGAGCCGAAGCCGATGGAGTCAACTCCGAGCGGATCATTGAACAACTGCTGCAACAAGTCCCTCGGTGAGGTCAGTTAAAGAAGTATTGAAACCTATACAGTTGCTCATCAAACCAGTCTCCGCAGGCTGCAACCTGAATTGCGAATACTGTTTCTATCGCCGTGTGGAACATATCTATCCAAAGAAGCCGACGGAGCGAATGCCGGATGCCATTCTCGAAAAACTGCTCCGTGAGCACATGTCTTTTCGTCTGAAGCAATCGGTCTATGGCTGGCAGGGAGGAGAACCGACGCTTGCAGGTCTGGACTTTTTCAAGAAAGTGGTTGAGTTCCAGAAGCGTTTTGGTGCCCCGGGACAGGTGGTCGGAAACTCGCTGCAGACAAACGGCATTCTTTTGGACGAGAAATGGTGCGCTTTCCTTGCTGAGTACAAGTTCTTAATCGGCTTGAGCATTGATGGTCCCCCCGATCTGCACAATCTGCATCGGAAGAATTTCGGTGATGAAGGCACGCACGAGCAGGTCATGAACAGCGCGCGTCTCATGCGTCGGCATGGTGTTGAGTTCAATGCACTCACCGTCTTGACGCCCGCCGTTGAAGGCCGTGCCAAGGACATCTACCGATGGTTTGTGAGCAATGAGTTCAACTTCATGCAGTTCATCCCTTGCTGTGACCTTGATCCCGAGACCGGCAAACCAACCGATTGGTTTCTCACACCGGAGATCTATGGGCAGTTTCTCTGCGATCTGTTTGATGAATGGTACCCGAAAGATGTCGGTCGAATTTCGATCAGACTCTTTGACGCCATGATTGGCTATGCGGTGGATCGCAAGATGTTGACCTGGTGTACGTTTGGAGACCGATGCGATGACTATCTCTTGGTGGAATACAACGGAGACATCTACCCCTGTGATTTCTTTGTCTATCCCGAATGGAAACTGGGTTCGCTGACAACAGGGACTCTCGTCGAGGCGGCGCAGTCGGAGCGCAGAGTTGAATTCGCCCGAAACAAGAAAGTCTCTGAAGCGTGTCAGGGCTGTCGTTTTGTCCAACACTGTCACGGTGGTTGCCAGAAGGATCGGCTCTTGGGAAAAGACGGGCGAAGCGTCTACTGCTCGGCATACCAGCGCTTCTTCGCACATACCGCAGATGCCTTTCGCAAACTTGGCGATGAGGTGCTGGAGATGCGCAGACAGAGGACAATGCAGACCCACACGCCCGTTGGGAGAAACGATCCGTGTCCCTGCGGCAGCGGCAAGAAGTTCAAACTCTGCTGCGGAAAATAGGACAGAGGGGTTGGCCTTTTGTTGATAGTCCCAAGACAACCCAGACGTCGAACTCACACATGAATCCAGAGATAGAACGCGCTTGCCCGCAAAGTCTTCTTTGCCTGTTTCACGCCGCGGTTTTCTATCTCCTTGCACCAACTACATCCAAATCCCTCGTCCAACAAGAAAGTTGACATTTTCCACCCCATAAGGATAACCTTCATTTGGATGGCAGGCTGTCGGGTGACACGCACCTGGAAAAGCAAGAAGTCCGTCATCCTTGTAGACACCGTCCGGGTAACTTTGTCCGAACGGGTCTTTGAGTTCCATGATGGAGGCTATGTGATGAGAAGATTCCTGATTTTTGGGGCGCTGGTAGCGATCTGTCTGTCGAGCTGGGCAGACTCTCCTGAGTTTCGGGGCGTTTATGTTCCCTATTGGGAGATGAACACCCAGGCGAAATGCGACACCATCATCGCCAAGATTCTTGCCCGGAACATCAACTCGGTTTACATACAGGTTCGAGGTCGAGGGGATGCTTTCTACTTCCCCAACAGGGAATCCACTGTCTACCCCAACCCGGAGCCTCGGGGACAGACTTCGACGATCAGCCCGACCGGCTTTGATCCTCTTCAGTACTTTGTTGACAAGATGCATGCCGCGACCAACAAGGTCGAAGTCCATGCCTGGATGACCACGACGGTTAGTTGGAGTTCCTCTACAGCGCCAGCCAGCCCAAATCACATCTTCAATGCCCATCCGGACTGGATTACAGAAAACAAAGCGGGCACGACCTATGACTACAATACCGGCTGCCCAATAGATATGGGTATTCCGGCGGCCAAGACGCACATTTACAACGTCTTTATGGACGTTGTGCGCAACTACGACCTTGATGGCATTCATTTTGACTACATTCGAATGCTGCACCGTGACTCTGGTTTCGATCCTGTTGCCAAGTCCCGATTCCTTGCCGAAACAGGTTGGAATTTTGACACACAGAATCCATCGGGTCAGTTGGATCAGGTCTACAACGCCTGGCGACGCGATCAGTTCTCCCAATTGGTGCAGAACGTCCATTCCCGAACGATGCTGGAGAAGCCGTGGGTGGACGTTTCCGCGTTTCTGATCAACTTTGACAATCAGATCGAAAACCTTGGACAGGGCTTCAACTGGTGGGTGGCGCACGGTGCGATTGATATGCTGACCCCCGGATGTTATTCCACAACGGTTTCGGGAACCGTCAGTGACTGGAACTCGTACATCACCAAACTGGCTGCAAACAATGACCAATATACCCGGCCCGTGGTCGCAGCTGTTGGCTCTTATCTCTTTGTTGATTCCACGGGAGCCGATGGTGGCGTCTATTACCCTGCCCGGAACAAAGACAGTGTGCTCCAACTGAGAGGCAATGCCCGCGTGCCAAATGGTTTTGATTTCTATGCGCAAAACGCCATCTTCAACAAAGGAGTGGCTCCCGATCCGCCGGATATTCTGGCCAACGATCTCTTCAATGCCGGTGGCCCCATGGCAGGTTGGGCACCCGTGCCGACCTTTGCCCACAAAGTCAGTCTCGGCGAAGAGACAACACCACCCAATGCTCCGGCATCGCTGTCCGTCACACTAGTAGGCGGGAAGCCTCGCATCACTTTCAACCGTCCTGCTGCTGCAGCAGACGGAGATCTCCCGGTTCACTATCGGCTGTATCGCGATTCGAAGTCTTCCGTTGACTTGTTCTACGACAAGATGGTCATGGAGTGGTGGGACTTGTCTTCATCGCGCACATCGTTCTCTTTTGATGATG
>JAKQFZ010000846.1 GCA_029558215.1 Candidatus Omnitrophota bacterium | reverse complement strand
GGGTCTGATTGCTCTTGCGGTCAAGGAGAAGGATAACTATGAGACTGTAACAGTTACAGCCAAGGTTCCGAAGAAGGATGCTGACGGCAAGCGCGTCAAGGAAGTTCAGGACGGCAAGAAGGTCTCCGTATTTATTGAGCAGCAGAAGGAGATCAAGAAGGACAAGCCGAGCAGACTTCATGCAAGAAGACAGATGCTCAAGGTCTTCTATCCTGTCAAGGAAGTTCCGCAGGCAGGCAAGGGCCGCAAGAAGAACACAAAGAATGTCGACATGGTTGCGAAGATGTTCGATGAGATCGCTCCGAAGTATGTCGGCCGCAACGGCGGTTATACTCGTATCGTCAAGATCGAGCAGAGACCGGGCGATGCAGCTATGAAGGTTCTTCTCGAGCTGGTATAAGTTAAATATGGACAATATTCAGCGTCCCTCGTTTGGGGGAGCTGAATGATTACAAACACAGTAATCACACCGCCGCAGCTGGATCAGGGCACTATCGGCCCCGACCAACTGCGGCGGTGTTTTTGATTCTCCTTTTCTGCGGGGAGATTTTGTCATATAATAAAAAGATGCCGGAGTCAAAGCAAAGTGCCTGCATTGTCGCTTTGGCTCTGACAGCGTATATTCTGGTTCATTTCACAGGACATTTATACGGAGTGCCGGAAGGGTATGAATTGCAGAAGAAACGTGCTGACGATTGTCAGCTGTATGATGGTGCTGTCTCTCACCGCCTGCGGAGGAAAGGGACACACTGCCAGCCTGGCGGAATCGGATCTGTCGGGGACAGACAGTGCGATCGTGTCGTCTGCGGAGAGTGCCGTGGAGACGACGGATTCGTCGAAGACTCTTGCTGATCTGTTCTCTACAGAGGGGGATGTCTTTAATGTAATGTGCCCCGACGATTCGTTTTACACCCTCGTGAAGACGTATGATTCGGATTATACGGATGAGGGAGAGTGGACGTCTCAGAATTTGTCGGGTAATGGTGCCGCCTCCCGAAGCAGCCAGTCTGGTGCAGGTGCGCAGACGGATAAAGGTGCGGCGAAG
>JAKQFZ010000841.1 GCA_029558215.1 Candidatus Omnitrophota bacterium | reverse complement strand
AAACGCCGAATGGATAACCAACCAAGGGATGAACAGATACAGCGTCAGAAAACCAAAGAACCGCGCCTTTGGCAGAGCCATCCCCTTGACAATCCCAATAACCATGACAACAAAAAGCGGATACGTGAGCGCATAGGGAAGATACGCAATGAATCCCTCCGCCATGGTCAGATAGGCCATGAGAACATTGCCAACTCCTCCTACCGCTCTCTCCTGAAACTGGCCTGTATGTCCAAAGCCTCGCTCAAAGAACCACCAGATCAGAAAGACCCACGGCACCACACCACCGATCATAAACAGAGACGAACACGAACTGCGTCGGGAACGAATCCACCCGAACACAATCAGTGGAATCAGGACGATGCCTTGGTATCTCGTCAGGATCGTGCAACCCGTCCAGAAAAGACAGTACCAGAGTTGCATCTTGTCGCGTCCCAAAAAGGACTGCACGAATGCCAGCAGCGCCATCAGGAAAAACAGTGCAAAGAGTGGATCGGTCATCGCGCGAACTGACCAGCGCCAATGAATCGCCGACACCGAATAACACACACAGGCAAGCAGACCAGCCGGTTCAGACCATATTCGCCGCCCGATGAAAAAGATGGGAATGAGCGTCAGTGTGGACGCAAGAATCGAAACCAAACGCCCGGCGTAGATAGGGTCTTTGGCAACAAACTCAGTCATCTTCGCCAGAGCCGGAAAGAGTGGCGCGAAAAAAGTGCTGTCGTTCTCGAACAGCGTCAGCTGAAGGATCGCATCGGTATACTCACCGCGATACCAGTTCAGAAGTAGCAGTTTGACAACCAGTTGCACAACGGCAAGTGCCACCAACACAGGTGGCAGGTTCACTCTGGGGTCGTCCTGCAGAGATGGCTTATTCATAGTCCTGTATGCCGCGACGGTATGCCTGGATCAGATTCGATGCCGTCTGATCCCAGTTGTAAATGGCCTCGGCACGCTGTCGCGCCGCACGGCCAAGTGATTCGATAGTATCTGAGTCCGCAAGAATTCTCAAGACCGCCTCTGCAACTGCCTCACTGTCGCCTGGAGGCACGAGAAGACCGGCCTCGCCAACCATGCGAGAAACCTCGCCAACACGGCTTGCCACAATGGGAAGCCCACTGGCAAGGTATTCCGCAATCTTGAGTGGGCTCTTGGCGCTCACGGCTTCTGTGTCTTCAAAAGTGGCAACACCCACATCAGCAGCAGCCAGATACTCTGGCATTTCCTCATGTGCAACCATGCCAGTGAACCTTATTGAATCAGCAAT
>JAKQFZ010000832.1 GCA_029558215.1 Candidatus Omnitrophota bacterium | reverse complement strand
CATCGTCTTGTTGGTTTCGACCGCACATTCCTTGGCACAGCGTTTCCGTCTGGACTCGAAAATCTTGAACACTTCTGGGGTTCTTGTCATTGGGGTGCTCGGATTTCTCACGTGGCAGCAGGCAGGCTACTACAGGGATATTTACGCTTTTTCGACTCACAACCTTTCCATGAACCCGAACTCGTCCGAACTGCACAGTATGCTTGGGTCTGCCTACCTTCTGAAAGATGAGGTGGACAAAGCGATTGTGGAGTACGAACGAGCGTTGCAGCTTGAGCCTCGCATTGCTTACAATCACAGGAATCTCGCACTGGCACTTTGGAGAAAGGGTGATTCTCATCAGGCTGCGATCCACTACGAAGACTCACTGCGGTTGGATCCCAATGATACAGACGTGCGCTTGAGACTTGCCGAGATCTACAAAGAGCATGATAAGCCAGAACAGGTGTTGTCACACTATCGAACCGTTTTGGAGAGCCATCCAGAGCTATGGAACATTGCGCATGACCTTGCCTGGTTCATCGTCAATCTGAAGGATGAAAGTCTCCGTGATACAGCGGAGGCCGTTCGTCTTGCAGAGTATGCTGTGAAGATGGCTCCCGAGGAGACTCCAGTCTTGCTGAACACTCTGGCTGCGGCGTATGCGGAAGCAAGCCGATTCGACGACGCAGTCAAATCCATTGATAAGTCTATCGTCCTGGCACGTTCCATCGGGCGGGAGGATTATGTTGTCAAACTTATGTCAACGCGTGAACGCTACGTCCGTGGGGAATCTATTCGAGGGAAGGCTCGATAGGGTTGATGTCTCTGCGTCAGGGCATTCGTATCCCAGAGAGTGAAGGAGAATGGATATGAGGACGTTCGCTGTGTTTCTATTCTGCATGGTGCTGCTGTCTTGTGCGAGGAATTCCGCTCTCGTTCCTGACAGGCTGCCGCTTCCAGAGAGCCGCGGCACAGTGGCGGGTGGAAGCGCGTTGGCGAAGATACTTTCAGAACTGACCCCTGATGAGCGTGAAGAGGAGATCCTTGAGTATGTCAAGGACGGAAAGATGCCTTCCTTCTTGGCGATGCTTCAGCGGGTGACCGTTCGGGAGACGGTTGGCGGTTCTGAACGAGAACTGACGTTCTTTGTGGCTCCTGATTACTTTGCACTGGGCTCTGATGAAGATTACTTTCTCTGCCCCCTGACACCGGCTACAGCACAAGAGATCGCTGATTCGCTCGCGTGCCTCCTTCCCACCAGGAAGATTGTGGACGCGATTTATGCTCAGGCGACTGTCAAACTGGAGCCTGCTCCAATTGCCCCGAGTGAGCGCATGACGACAGTTCCGGTCTTCTGGCAGCACAATATGACGGTCTGGCATCAGCGGCAAGCAACGCTCGCCTTGTATCCGCTTGGAACACTTGTGGCGGGGCACAAAAAAGATCTGGTGATCACACCAAAGTTGGCGAAGAAGCCGACTTCAGTCGCAATCTACGGGTGGCATCGAACCGATGGCAACCCTATTCAGCCTCTTTATCTTGGTCACTCCAGTTCGTATGCGGACTACAGTCATGGTATTCGACTGGTCAGTCGGCGAGCGCTCCTGGATCAAAGACCGGTTGACCTGCTGGATGTGCTGAGAGACAAGGATCTGTGTATCTTGATCAGCGATGAAGGGCCTGTTTCAGAGCCACGATGCCCCGCCAGGCAGGCTGATGGCCCAAAATGATGGTTCCTGGCTTGCGAGGACTCAGTCCAGAATATGTGTGTCATCTGCCGATCAAGCACGTAAGGGTGTGGGCGTGGTTGACGCGTCCGAAAGTGCTAACCCAATCAACAGACAGTTCATAAGGTCTAGCCTTGGAGCTGAAGACCTTGGAGCTGAAGACTTGACATCGGTTATGTGTTTCCCTAAGAATGCATTGCTCTGGTTTCAGGGAGATCCCTGTTGTGCGGGAGTTTGTGCATTCGGAAAGACTGAGATTCCCAGTCAAGTTACTCAGGGATTGCAGGTTTGAGAGATCGTCCAAATTCAGAGGAGAGGTGTAGGCAAGATGGGCAAAAGGCAAGATATTGACAAGGTGATGATCATCGGTTCCGGTCCTATTGTTATCGGTCAAGCGTGTGAGTTTGACTATTCCGGAACCCAAGCGTGCAAGGCGCTTCGGAGACTTGGGTACAAGATTGTTCTTGCAAATTCAAATCCGGCCACAATCATGACCGATCCAGGCATGGCGGATTTCACCTACATCGAACCTCTGAATGTAAAGACCATGGAGGCGATTATTGAAAAGGAACGCCCCGATGCTCTTCTGCCGAATCTTGGTGGGCAGTCGGGTCTGAATCTGTGTTCTGAACTCGCAAAAGCAGGAGTGCTCGATAAGTACGGAGTTGAAGTTATCGGTGTAAAGGCGGACGCAATTGAACGTGGCGAGGACAGGCTTGCTTTCAAGCAGACCATGGAGAAACTGGGCATTGAGATGCCCAAGAGCGAGATCGCCTATTCAGTTGAAGAGGCCGAGAAGATAGCCTCTGTACTTGGCTATCCGGTAGTTATTCGTCCTGCATACACGTTGGGTGGGACGGGTGGTGGTCTGGTCTACAACGTGGATGAACTTCGCCTGGTTGGCAGCCGGGGACTTTCTGCAAGCCTTGTAGGACAAATCCTGGTCGAGGAATCTGTTTTGGGTTGGGAAGAACTTGAACTCGAAGTTGTTCGCGATGCCAAGAACCAGATGATCACCGTCTGCTTTATTGAGAACGTAGATGCGATGGGCGTACACACTGGTGACTCGTTCTGCACAGCGCCTATGTTGACCATTGACGAAGCGCTTCAGAAGAAACTGCAGAAATACTCCTATGACATTGTGGAATCAATCGAGGTCATCGGTGGGACAAACATCCAGTTTGCGCATGATCCAAAGACTGATCGTGTTGTGGTGATCGAGATCAACCCAAGAACCTCACGTTCGTCAGCGCTTGCCTCCAAGGCGACGGGGTTCCCGATTGCCTATGTTTCGTCACTTCTGGCGGGTGGGATGACACTTGACGAGATCCCCTACTGGCGCGATGGAACGCTCGAAAAATACACGCCATCAG
>JAKQFZ010000818.1 GCA_029558215.1 Candidatus Omnitrophota bacterium | reverse complement strand
TGTTTGTTTCATCAGACCACAGGCAAGTCGCTGTTGCCAAGAGTCTTGGTCTCGAGACAAAACAAGTGTAAATCGAGTCGTTGCGTTCCACCGTTCCTAACTACGTAATGCTCAGAAACCGTCTTGCGTTCAAGCAGACTCTTTCTGCAACTTCGACGAGGGGTACCCCCAGGATTTCGGACACTTTTTCAGCAACGGCGGGAAGCATGGATGGCTCGCAGTTCTTCCCGCGATAGGGAACAGGAGCAAGGTAAGGGCAGTCAGTTTCGATCAGCAGTCTCTCCATGGGAACGCGTTTGAGCGCCTCAACGATCTCATCGGACTTGGAGAATGTCAGGATACCGGAGAAGGACACCATCAGGCCCTTCTCAACAGCCAATTCGGCGGTCTCCGGCGTTCCGGTGAAACAATGCAGCACTCCACCCGCCTCGGGAATTCCTTCCTCATCCAGTATCGAGAAGAGATCGTCTTCAGATTCGCGCAGGTGCAAGATGATCGGCTTGCCGTGCTTGTGTGCGAGGCGAATGTGCCGGCGAAGAGCATCCTGCTGTCGTTTGGCAGGGGATCGCATGTAGTGGTAGTCAAGCCCAGTCTCCCCCACGGCGACAACCTTGGGTTGCTGGAGAAGGGATTCCAGCGTCACCCAATCCGATTCGGAAAGGTCGGAAACATCATGTGGTGAGAATCCGACAGCCGCCCAGACACCGGATCGTCGGGATGCAGCCTGCAGACTGCGCTCAGAACTGGGCAGATCATATCCCGCGCAGAGGATACCTTTGACGCCTGACTGATCGGCACGTTGGACAATTGCATCGAGATGATCCCATATCTTTGGGTGACAAAGATGCGCATGGGAATCGAAAAGCGTTTCCTGTTGCATGTGTGAGAACCTAGTCAGTCATACTCGCGCTGTCAAGGGACTCGATATCCTCTTGTTGTCTCGATCATCGTATGCACGTTCTCGCGTGGCGTTTCGGGTGCAATGGGCGAACCGTTTGCCATGACAAACCGACCATGGCTGAGTGCCTGAAGTTGCGTGATCGTTTCTTGTCTGACCTGCTCAGGGGTTCCGAAACGAAGCGTTGACACCGTATCGAGATTACCGAACAGCGTTATTGACTCCGTCAATTCATGGCGGATTCTGACTGGGTCAAGTTCAAAACCCTTTCGACTCTCTTCGATCATCAAAGCCTTGATTGGTAGATTGTTGATATCGGGAATCATGGGCACTATGTTGCCGCAGTAGTAGGCAATCGGGATCATCCCCATGGAAGTCAAAGACTTGTAGAAGTGCTCCTGGGCTGGGAAGATTACAGAACGATAGGCGTTG
>JAKQFZ010000567.1 GCA_029558215.1 Candidatus Omnitrophota bacterium | reverse complement strand
ACGTAGTCCAGATGGAAGATTTCCGCACTCGCGCGGGCTTCCTGCTCTACGATCACTTGAAGGTCTTCATCGAAGATATCCTTCTTTTTGTCTGCCAGTACCTTAAACTGTTCGAACGCTTTGTTCAACATCTCATCGTCCAGGTCGTAACCCAGGTCTTTCAGGCGCGTCCGAAACGCGTTTCGACCGGAGTGCTTGCCCAGAACCATGGATGAGCCTGGAACACCGACATCCTCAGGACGCATGATCTCATAGGTTTCTCGTTCTTTGAGCATGCCGTCCTGATGAATGCCCGCTTCATGAGCGAAGGCATTCTGGCCGACGATGGCCTTGTTGCGCTGAACCGCAATACCGGTCAGGTTGCTCACCAAGCGGCTTGTCGGATAGAGACGAGTCGTGTCCACCGTCGTGGGAATCTTGAAGAAATCGGCTCGAACCTTCAGATTCATGACGATCTCTTCCAGAGACGCGTTGCCGGCGCGCTCTCCGAGACCGTTGACAGTGCATTCCACCTGTCGGGCCCCTGCGATGATGGCTGCCAGGGAGTTCGGAACCCCCAAGCCCAGATCGTTATGGCAGTGAACACTGATGATCGCCTTTTCAATGTTCTTGACATGCTCAAACAGATAGCGAATCAGTCGCTCATACTCCCACGGGTTGGTGTACCCCACCGTATCGGGAATGTTCACTGTCGAGGCACCTGCCTCGATGACTGCCTGCACCACCTTGGCCAGAAACTCCGGACGTGTTCGCGTAGAGTCCTCACAAGAAAACTCCACATCCTCACAAAGGCCTCGGGCGAATTTGGTGCCCTCGATGGCCATTTGCAGCACGGCTTCAGGCGGCTTGCGCAGTTTCTTCTCCATGTGGATGTCACTGGTCGCGATGAAGGTGTGGATGCGCGGATGCTTGGAAGGCTGTACGGCATCCCAGCAGCACTGAATGTCTTTCTCCATGCAGCGGGAAAGACCTGCGATGATGGGGCCTTCGATCTGCTCCGCCACGGCGTGGACTGCCTCGAAATCTCCAGGCGACGAAGCGGGGAATCCCGCCTCGATGGCATCCACTTTCATGCCGGCAAGGGCCCGGGCCACCTCCAGCTTCTCTGCCAGATTCAACGATGCTCCCGGCGATTGCTCGCCGTCTCTCAGGGTTGTGTCGAAGATGATAACTTTCTCTGACACGGGCCTTACCTCCTTCTTGTGTTTTCCGTCAGGACTGAGCCTGATCGGTTATTACTCTTGGGAGACCGGACTTGCTTAAGTGCAGTCTCCTCTTTCCAACCACCATTCGAGAACGTGTGCACCGCCCGCATGTCAGCCGGCACAGGCCGTTCCTGAAAAACCAGATGTTGTCGGAAGCGGCTTTCTTTCTCAAACAACTGTCCGAAAGAGTGGGCATCGCCCACATGTCAGCCGGCACAGGCCGGCAAAACAAAAAAGGCGATACCGACAGGGACGAGATATGAAATCCCGCGGTACCACCCTGATTTAGCCTGAAGAGGGGAGTTGTTTGGCTCTACCGTCGTACAGGCTACGCCTCTATTTCGCTTCTGTTACGGGAAGCTCCCGTCGTAGACTACTGGGCGATAGGTATTTGAAACCCTCTCGCTGTTCCCCTACGCAACTCCGAGGCGAGTTCGGCGCCATACCCGACCGCATCTCACCGTTCACGGCTCTCTGTTCGGGTAGAGGAGCGCCTACTACTCCTCTTCACCGTCTGTGTCGCAGAGTAAACAACACCTTTTGCGCTTTTGTCAAGCAAAAATGCAGACTTTCAGGTATTGGCTCAGTTATGCAGGTGATACAGGCAAGGTATGCTTCGGAAGCAAAGCGGAGTCTTAGGAGCAACGCTACCGAAGCCCGCCGTCTTGCTGTTCTCGCTTCGGCAGCGTCGCAGAGCCTCTGCAACCGAAGCATACCTCCACCCCCTCCGTAACTGAGCCAGTACGACTTTCAGACCGATTTTAGTTTCATACAATAGCCGAATGTCCTATCATTCTTACCAGGTGTTTTTGGAGAGAGGTTTCCTCATGAGACGACACACTTTCACTATGGCCGTGGCGTTGGCGTTAATTTTCGTGATCTCAGGGTGTGCGTTGTTTGCGAGAAAATCGGAAAGTCCCAATCCGGAAACGTTTTCACCGATGCCCAATCGAATCGCGCTTTGTACCGTTCCTGTGTTGGATAGTCAGCGAGTGCCCAGAGAACGGGTGGAGAGTCTTTTCTGTCAGAGGCTGGGACAGCTGTTCGAGACGGTAAGTTTGCTTACGCCAACACTCACCGACACAGGGGCGATTCCCAGAGGGGATATTGTTGATGCCGCTCAGAGGAAGTTTCTGGCCTATCAGGATCTGAGTGCTGAGGAAGTCCATGCTCTGTCGGCACGATTCGGCTCAGATTACCTGGGGATATTCACGCTGACGGACTTTGGACAGGACTGGGCGAATCTCAAGAAAGTGACTCGGGTCGGAGTGTCCTTTGTTGTCTACGAGGCCGATCAGGCAAATGAGATTTCCCGCCGGTCGGTGCTTGTTGAAGAGCCGGACAGTCTGTCAGGTCGAACCTATGAAGCCGCGTCCGAAAGAGCCGTTCGTCTTGTACTCAAGCAAGCGGCGGACGATCTCAGAAAGTATTACCGTGTGAGCGGCGGATTCGAGCGCGTTCCCGATCCTCGTGTCCACGCTGCCGAACAGGAGAAGGCTCCATCGAACATCGCCGAATGGTGGCAGCAGCGCTGGCGAAAGATTCGGGAGTCTAGAGAGAGATGAAAGTGTCCGAGACACCAGAAACACGATCGAAGGACACGGAGGTGGCAGCCTCTGCGAGCATCTCCATTGATCGTGTGCTCGGGGAACTCTCCGTGAATTATCCCCAAGCGGACTTGAACCTGATCCAGCAGGCGTTCGATCTGTCCCGCAAGGCGCATGAAGGACAGTTTCGGGAGTCTGGTGAACCGTATGTAGTGCATCCTGTGGCCGTGGCTCAAATACTGGCAGAGCTGAGGATGGACTGTGTGACCATCGCCGCGGCTCTTTTGCACGACGTGGTTGAGGATGCCGGTATTGAGGATCGGCAGCTGCGCCATGAGTTCGGCGATGAGATTGCCTTCCTGGTTGAAGGCGTGACCAAAGTGAGCCGACTGGTCTCCGATTCCTCTTATGAAGACGAACAGCTGGAGAGTTTTCGCCGGCTGCTGGTGGCGACAGCCAAGGATCAGCGAACGGTGCTGATCAAACTTGCTGACCGCCTGCACAACATGCGAACCCTTCAGTATCTTTCATCGGATAAGCGCAAACTGGCCTGCCAATCCACTCTTGATATTTACGCTCCCCTGGCTCATCGGATGGGTATTGGAAGGGTCAAAGATGAACTTGAGGATCTGGCGCTGAAGTTCCTGCATCCCGACATCTACAGGGATCTGAAAGAGAAGGTCGCGCAGAAAGCGCCTGAGCGGCAGATCATCATTGAACAGGCTTCAGAGGTACTCCGCAAAACACTCCAATCAGAGGATCTGCGGTTCGAGATATCCAAACGGGTCAAGCATTATTACAGCATCTACAGGAAAATGGTCACCACGCACCGGAGCTTTGACGAGATCTACGATCTTCTGGCGCTTCGAATTCTGACTGAGAAAGATTCGGACTGCTATCTGATTCTTGGCAAAGTGCATCAGCTGTGGAAGCCCTTGGACGGACGTTTCAAGGATTTCATTTCCGTTCCCAAAGTCAATGGATACCGTTCGCTGCACACCACGGTTGTGGGGCCTCGCAGCAGGTTGATGGAGATCCAGATTCGAACCCATGATATGCACAATGTTGCGGAGAACGGTATCGCCGCACACTGGCGCTATAAACGAGACCAAGGCACCACGACGAGAGTTGGTGACGATACACGATGGCTTGGGCAGTTCTCTCAGGATCTCCTTGAGACAGTGAGTCCCGAGGAATTCATGGACTCTCTCAAGGTGGATTTGTTCGCCGAAGAGATCGTGGTCTATACTCCCAACAGCGATCTCATTCAGCTTCCGCGGGGTTCGACCATCGTTGATTTTGCTTACAAGATTCACTCGGAAGTGGGCGATCATTGCCGTGCGGGAAAAGTCAATGGCAAGTTTGTTCCTCTCAGCTATGTAATCCAGACCGGAGATCGGGTGGAAGTCATTACCAAGAAGGAAGCGCGACCTTCACGGGACTGGCTGAGTTTTGCCAAGACTGCCCGTGCGCGGAACAAGATTAGAAAGTTCCTGATGCAGGTCGAGCGAGGTGAATTGCTCGAGACCGGCAAAGCCTTACTCACTCGTGAACTGGAGCGTCTTCGCGTTCCTGTGAAGATGCTTGAAGATCCCGAGAAGATGACGCGAGTCTTTGAGGATTTCCATCTGCGAACTCTCGACGAACTCTATGTCAGTGTGGGCTTCGGCAAGGTGCTGACCAAGCATGTCATCTCGCGACTGCTTCCCAAAACGCAGTTGTTTCAGAAGAAACAGGCATCGGAAGCCACCCCGGGCATGATCCCCATTCGGGACATTGACGGCTACTCCTATCGTCGCGCGTTGTGCTGCAATCCTCTGCCCGGTGATCCGATCGTTGGTTTTGTCACCAAGAATCGAGGCATTTCGATCCATGCCAAGGAATGTCAGAGCCTTGCATCTGCCAATGTCAGCGAAGCGCGGTTGCTGCCTCTTTACTGGGATCGGGGCGAATCGGAGTCATTCCAGGTGGAGATCGGGGTGGAAGCAACTGACAGGGAGCGCCTGCTCTCAGACATCACCAGCGTGATTGCCTCAACGGGAACCAATATCCGAGGCTCGGTCGCGCGCTCTCAGGATGATGGCACGGCGAAACTTGTGTTCATGATGGATGTGGTGGACGTGGATCATGTCAACCGGGTCATCAACAGACTGATTCCTATTCCAGGGGTCAAGACCGTCATCCGAAGAACCAAACCTTCCCGCCAGCTATCCGACGCTGCCAGTACCAGCCCCAAGGGCAAACGAAAGCGGACGCACAAGAAGAAATAGCTGTTCACTGTTCTCAAAAACTTCCTTGTCCGTTGTATCGTCGCGCTCATCTGGTTGCGAGACAGAGCAGTTTACACTATCATGCTTCAGGATAGCCTTCTTTAGAAGATAAGGGTTTGTCGAGTCTGGGAATCTGAACAAAAGGCGTAGTCTGAAACTGAAGTCAGACCCCAGCGCGAGGAAAAGGAATCCGAACCACACACCCACTTACCTGGGAACGGTGTGTGTTCAAAAGAAATCTTGGAGGTTTGATCATGTTTATGGGTCGTCGTTGTCTGGTTGTGACTGTTGTGGGCTTCATGTTTGTGCTGTTCGTCTCCGGATCTTTGGCAGAAACCGCTGCAGATGCCGGCAAGCTGATTGGTGAAGCGCAGCGGCTGTTTTTTCAGGGAAAGACAGACGAGGCAGATGCTAGTTTGAAGAAGGTCGAGACAATGATGTCCGATGCGCAGAAAAACAACGATCAAGACTCCTTAACCAAGTTGAAACTGGTGGACGGAAGAGTGAAAACCCTGCGAAAGCAGATTGACACCAAACTGGGCAAGACTGCGGCTCCTGCTCCCGTGGCCGTACAGCAGGAGCAGCCGGCAACCACTCAGGCTGCGTCACAGCAGGCGTTGCCTTCTACCGTCACCACACGACTGAAGAAGATTACCGAGGCGGTGGAACAAGGCCACAGTTGGCTTGAGCAGGATCAGAAGTCATCCGCTCGAAACTCCCATGAAACGGCACAGAGACTCATGGACGAAATTACTCAGAGCTATGGAACTCAGATTTCCATGGAACACCCCGACATCGTTGCCGCCAAGCAGTCCATCGCCGGCTTGCAGTCCAAACTGGCGGAAGGCGATGCGAAAGTGGCAGCAGAGAAAGAGGCAGCAGCACAGTCCGCCGTCCAGGCAAAGATGACGTCCGATGAGTGGCTCGTCAAACTGAAGCCTTACGCCATGGGGATGGGGCGTCCGGAATATGATCCGGAGCGGTACTTCGTCGGCAGCTATACCGAAGAAATGGAAGAGATGAACAAGCGCATGAGGATCTTCGGTCTTGTGCAGGCCGAGATGGAGAGCTACCACGCCAGTGGGCCTGGAGAGAACGCCTCGGACGAACTGGCGGAAATCGTGCGCCAACTGGACTACGAAATGAAGACGTTCCAGGAGTCCTGCAAGACGATGGCCAATCTCAACGTGGATGACGCGGAGAGAGACATAGACCATCTCCTGACGCGAATTGACGAGGAGTCCAAGAAAGTGGGTACGGGGGATCTCCCAATTCTGATGGACAAGTTTACTTTTGAGAATGCCAAAGCCAAACTCGACAGAGCGGCGAATCTGCTCGGTTCAGATGACGCGCGTATCGTTACGGTGACAGGCAAATACACGACGCTGTTGGAGAAAGATGCGGCGATCCGCAAAGCGCGAGTCGCGGACACGAGAATGATCGGCGACAAGTATACCGGATCCGACACCGAGACACTTAAAAAGAAGGCACAGGACGTTGTCCTGGCAAAGAACGCAGGAGCAAAGGTTCTTCGCACCACACTTATCAATGACGACTGGCGTGAGGAAAACGTCGTTGAATGGACGGACACAACCAAGTCCGCCCTGCGTCACCGTGTCACAAGGTATATGGCCGGACAGGTTGCCGCGAAGACTGGCGACGAGACAAAAATCTACACCGTTCACTTGGCAAAGGATCGACGCACGGACGGTTCCTGGGGTGAACTCCAGGGTCACATCATGTTCACAGATCCGATCCTCGAAGAGAATGTGAACAAGTGATCTTCGAACTGGCGTAGTCGGTTCTGTGGAGTTCGCTGTGCCCTTGTCAGCCCGTGGTGGCTTCTGATCCATCGCCGTTTGATGAAGTGGACGTGGTGCACTGCGAAATCTGCGACATCTGTGGACAGTGAACTCTCCGCTGCGCCCAGAACCATAGTTCAGCATTAAGATCTATGCGGACACCTACCCGCACACGGCTTGACTACGGTGCAGATCAACTCCGGATCGTTCGTTTCTGCAGTGGCGTCGTTCTGTGTCTTCTACTCAAATATCGTCTCAAGTACGATGGCATCCGGAGTGCTCAGGAAACCGACTTCAAGATGCTGCTTCTCGTTAGGAAGCGGACAGAACACTTCGGCAGTTTGCTGGGGTTCAATCCAGATGCCCTTTCTCGGAGTGCCG
>JAKQFZ010000807.1 GCA_029558215.1 Candidatus Omnitrophota bacterium | reverse complement strand
CACCTTTGCCAAGTTGATTGCCACTGTGGTCTTTCCTGTTCCACCTTTGCCCGACGCGACGGCAATGATCATCACGCGATCTCCTGGGTTTTTCTCATCACAGACGGCGTAGCAGATACGCACTCCTGCAACTCGGAATTTCTTTCCGCACCCTCACTAGAGAGTGACGGACGTCAGTCATCCCCACAAGACTCTCAAGCCCAATGTCCTTCGACATCCGGAGACTGGGACTGTTCGAGTTTTCCTGCCCGATACTGTTCCAATGCCTCAGCAACAGTGGCTGCGCCTGTGTTGTATATCTGAACACCTGCGGCGGCAAGCGCCCGAAATGCTTTGGGACCACAGTGGCCGGTCACTACGGCCTTCGCCCCAGCGCGAACCACCGTTTCTGCCGACTTGATTCCTGCGCCCTGAGCCGCATTCAGGTTGACTTTGTTGTCCATAACTTCATACGTATTGGCATCAAGATCATAGACAAGAAATCCTGCTGCACGGCCAAAACGTTGATCGAGCAGAGCGTCCAGCGATTTACCTGAAGTGGAAAACGCAATCTTCATTCTGATCTCCTTAGAAAAACAAGATAGCCTCCAGTTGAGATTGAGTCAAAGAGACCCAAACCATGCATCGAGCATGTGTCCAAGAGGCAATTCATAACTCACTCTGTTGCTGGCGCTCGCCTGCGGGGCGAGACTGTCCCTGTTCTGTACAAAATCCGAAGCCACCTTGGAGCCTGAAGCACCACAGCGTGGCTGCTTCGGACATACCGTGTGGCGGTTGCGAAAGTCAAGAGATCTGACGCAACCGCCACAAAATGATGCGATTACTCAGCTGCCGGCTTCGCCTCTGTCTTGCTCTGTTCGATTTCTGCAAGGCGTTTCTTAATGGAATCAAGTTCAGAATGCAAAGCCTCCGCTTGGCGACTTAGAATCTCTTGTTCGGACTCCATTGGCTCAAAAGCCTGATAGCCACCGGGATTCATTGGCGGTGCTGTCCTTCCGCCAAAACGAGCCCAACCGGGAACACCCGTCGCATAGTACATGTGTCGAAAGCCTCGACCTCGACCACCCGAACCGCGTCCGCCAAAGCCGCTTCCATAGCCCATGCCGAATCCGCGCCTTGGCATTGGATTGGCATAGCCTGGCATTGCATAGCCGACGCAGAATCCTGCACCTCGACCCGTCATGGGACCCTGTCCCAAGGGACCTGTTCCATCTCCTCTTGGCATGATTTTGCCTCCTTTCACGCTGGCAACTGCCAGCAGACCTGTGGGAGATACCCACTCTGATGAAATCCTTGTTTCATACCGAAAATCCGTTCTTTTCTATTCTGTCATTCAGGAGAATCCTCTCCGAAGTGCTGCACCACACTGAGGACAGCGCAGCCTGCTGCATGGAACACCGCGCTGGTGAGGTGCACGATAGCCACATGCGGGACAGATACATTCCTGCTGTCCATTGTCCTGCAGGAAAGCAGTTCCAGATTCAGCACCGACCGCACCGCGAGCGTTGCCACCCCGCCAACCACCCGAACCCCA
>JAKQFZ010000792.1 GCA_029558215.1 Candidatus Omnitrophota bacterium | reverse complement strand
GAGGGAGTTTGTCTCAGACCTGGAGAAAATCCAGATCGCCAACAACCGAGGCAGACTTGTCTCCCTCATGGAAGTGGCCTCTCTCTATCCGACAACCGGGCCCGTGAGTCTTCAACGTGATCAGCAGATGAGACTGGTTTCCGTCCTGGCTCAGGCGGATCGCGACAAACTCGAGCAAGCCAACCAGGCAGCCTTGAAAGCAATTGCAGACCTGACACCTCCCCAAGGCAGTTACACACGCCTTGGCGGTGAGTTCAAGGCCATGCGAGAAGCCTTCGAGCAACTGGGCAAAGCACTCGCGTTTGCCATCTTTCTTGTCTTTCTGATTTTGGCGGCACAGTTTGAGTCCTTCACGCAGCCCTTTATCATCATGACCACGGTGCCTCTGTCCATGGCAGGAGTCTATCTGGTTCTCTTTATGACGGGAGTTTCCATGTCCATACCAGCCTATGTTGGTGTTATCATGTTGGCTGGCATCGTCGTCAACAACGCGATTCTTCTTGTGGACTACATCAACGTGCTCCGAGCGAGAGGCTATGGACTTGTAGAAGCAGCTGTCGAGTCCAGTAAGACGCGACTGCGTCCGGTCTTGATGACCACCCTGACAACGGTACTCGGTATGGCACCAATGGCTTTGGGGCTGGGTTCCGGATCGGAGTTCTACCGACCCCTGGCACTTGCCGTTATAGGGGGTCTGGGGCTTTCGACCCTATTCACGCTGGTCTTGTCGCCAGTGCTCTATATACTCATTGCACAGTTGAAGACCTATCTCTCCGGACTGTTCAACCGAGCATAGACGGCTCGGAGATCATGACCAGTTTGTCGTCCCTTACGTCAAGCCGAACACTCTGTCCCGGCTTGATCTCACCGCCGATCAACTTCAGAGCAAGACCGTTCTCCACTTCTCTGGTGATCGTTCGCTCCAAAGGTCGGGCTCCGTAGACCGGATCAAAACCTTCTTGAGCGAGGAGTCTCCGCGCGGCTTCAGTCAACTCCAATGTGATCCTTTGCTCCACGAGACGCTGCTCGACACGCTTGATCTGAATGTCCACGATGTGCTCGATTTCCTTCATCGTCAGAGACTTGAACACGATGATGTCGCTGATTCGGTTCAGGAGTTCGGGACGGAATGTCTTCTTGAGCGCGTCCAACACACTTCGCGAAATCGCTTCCTGCGTCCGCCCTTCCTGTGTGATCAGCTCCCCTCCGATGTTGGAAGTCATGATGACTACCGTGTTGCGAAAGTCAACCGTTCGCCCCTGTCCGTCGGTGAGTCGTCCTTCGTCCAGGAGTTGCAGAAAGATGCTGTGCACTTCGGGATGTGCCTTTTCGATTTCATCAAACAGAAGCACTGAATAAGGACGGCGGCGGACGCGTTCAGTCAACTGCCCCCCTTCTTCATAGCCCACATAACCCGGAGG
>JAKQFZ010000791.1 GCA_029558215.1 Candidatus Omnitrophota bacterium | reverse complement strand
TTTCATCTGTCTTACAATATATGCTGCTCCTATATAGTCGGAGTTGCCAACGCGAAGACGGAAATCGTCTTCTGTGTTGGATTTGCAGTTTTCCCAAGCCCCTTCACGGATGCTAAGGCAGTTCAGGCGGATGGACTGTGGAATCTGGAGATACCAGAGGACCGCGGCAACGATCAGCACTGAGATGGAAAAAACAGCAATGTGCTTCCAAACCATATTTTTCTCTCCGCGGCAGATCTCCGTACGGCAGTTCCTACAGGCGAATCTCACCATTCCAATACACCCGAATCCCCCTACAGCAACGGTTCAATAGATCCTGCATAAAGTGGTTGGAGTTGTGGTAAATCGGATCATGTTCGTCAGGAAACTCCCACTTGGATGGACGACTCTTCCAGTCCTGGAAAGCAAGGAAGTCCTTTCCCTGTTGCAGACACTCAGATTCACAGTGGCTGGTTATATCCGTTCGCCGAGTGTATCCATGCTGTGGATTCCAAGGGAGATCGCCTTTGTAACGGTCAAGCTTTCCCGGTCTCCAGCGGCGACCAGATTCCGTGTGTTTCCATTCATCAGGATGCAGTTCGCTTGACCACCATCTTCGGGTTTCCTCTTCTTCGACCTCATAGACACAATGATATGCCACTTTCCCAGAGACGATTTTCCATTGAACAAGATAGGTGCATAGTCCTGTCGGGTCAACTCTCTCAGTCGGAAGACCATCTGAAAAGTCATAGACCCTTCTCGAACGCTCAAATGGGTCAGGGCTACAGAACCTCCCCACTTCCGGGTCGTACCAGCGGGCGTGGAAGTAGTAGAGACCCGTCACGTCATCGTACATCTTGCCGGTGAGGTGTTCTTTGGGCGCGGAAGAGTTCATCGGTTCCCAGGGCGTGGACCCGGGCACTGCCTGCCCAAAGGCGTCCTGTTCCCAATGAGTGGTGTTCCCATAAGAATCAAGCGTAGCCATAACATTCCCCAGAGCATCGTACATGTACCAGTACTTGTCCGACAAAACGCCTTGATCATAAGAATGGCACTCGACGATTTGACCGATTTGCCCAGGCGCATGCACAAAAACATTCATCGGACGCCACGGGTCATTCTCATCAATGCTGTCGGTGGGTGAATCCCCGTCATACCGCTCGTCAATTCTCAGCAGGCCAGCGCCTGCAGGCGTGTGGGCTATGCCCACTCCCGCAAAC
>JAKQFZ010000769.1 GCA_029558215.1 Candidatus Omnitrophota bacterium | reverse complement strand
CAGCGCTGAGGATTGGCACGTTCAACTGGACATCTCCAGCCAGTTGCACCGAGGTATCCACTTGATGCGGCAGGATAGAGGACTCACCTGGAACCAACAGGACGTCGTCATAGGTCAGGCCAATGTCTTCAACGAATCTCTCTCGACTCAATTTCTCCATAGATGCTCTACTCCCATTCTATTGTGCTCGGTGGCTTGGAACTCAGATCGTAGACAACACGGTTAATGCCTTTGACTTCATTGATGATGCGGTTGGAAACACGGCCAAGAATCTCGTAAGGCAGCCGAACCCAGTCTGCAGTCATTCCATCCTTGCTCTCCACCGCTCGAATGGCAATCACCTGCTCATAGGTTCTTTCGTCACCCATCACTCCAACCGAACGAACAGGCAAAAACACAGCAAAGGACTGCCAAAGTTTCTCATAAAGTCCAGCCCGTTTGATCTCATCAACGAGAATATGATCGGCCTCACGCAGCCTGTCAAGATACTCCCTGCAGACAGGTCCTAGAATCCGAATTGCCAGCCCCGGACCGGGGAACGGCTGTCGCCAGAGCATCTCCTTGGGAAGCCCCATCCGCTCCCCCAGAATGCGAACCTCATCCTTGTACAACTCGCGCAATGGCTCCAACACACGTCCTTGAGCAATCAGATCCAGAATTGCCTGCACACGGTTATGATGCGTTTTGATCGTTGCCGAAGGGCCTCTTGTGGACACGGATTCAATGACATCAGGATAGAGAGTGCCCTGTGCAAGAAAATCGAAATTCCCGGCAGTCTTGAAGAACACATCAACAAAGATCTGACCAATTCTTCGGCGCTTTTCCTCTGGATCATCCACTCCCTGCAGGGCAGAGAGAAATTGCTCCGAGGCGTCCACAAGTTCAACAGGCAGACCTAGACCCGCTTTCAGCCGTTTGTAGACCTGCTCGCCTTCATTTTTCCTCAGGAAACCGTTGTCAACAAATATGCACCGAAGTCTTTCTCCGACAGCCTCATGAAGCAGTTTCCCAAGAACCGTGGAATCAACACCGCCCGAAATTCCACAAACCACGCTTCGGTCTCCTACCGTTCGGCGGATCTCTTCAGTGATTCGTTGGTGATAGTCATCCATCGTCCAGTCCGGAGTGCAGCCACAGATGTCGAAAAGAAAGTTCCTGATAATCGTAATGCCGTTCTCGGTGTGGACAACTTCGGGATGAAACTGAATCCCATAGAGTCTTTGTGCTTCGTTGACGATAATCCCTGCAAGCCCGTCCTTTGTCTTGCCAACCAGACAGAAACCGCTCGGCACCTGCTCGACAACATCGCCATGGCTCATCCAGACCTGCTGAGGTGAAACGAGCCCTCGCACGAGTTTGTTGTCACCAAAATCCAGGAGCGCGTGTCCATATTCTCGACGCTCAGAGCGGACAACCTTGCCGTCGAGTAGATGGCTCATCAGTTGCATGCCGTAGCACACTCCCAAAACCGGAATGCCAAGACGAAATATCTCGGGACTGCAGTGAGGCGCTCCATCGCCATAGACACTGGCAGGCCCACCCGAAAGGATTATTCCGCGTGGATTGATGGCCTTCAGCCGTTCGGGTGATATGTCTGGTGGCTCCAGCTGGGCATAGACCTGACTTTCCCGAATGCGTCTGGCAATCAAATGACTGTACTGTGAGCCAAAATCAATAATGACTATCTGATTCATTGCTTTGTCGAGTTCAGCCAAGTATCGTTCAGACTTCCGATCAACCTTTGTTCCTCTCCGGCATGGGAATCCCCAGAAGACTCATGACCTTTTGAAGATCCTGCCAGGATTCGACCTTCAAAGCCGGATTTCTGAGAAGATAGGCGGGATGATATGTCGGCATCAAGGAAATTCCTTCGTAGTCTACAAATTTACCCCGAAGCCGCGTAATGCCCTGTTTCGAACGCAGCAAAGACGCCACAGCCACGTTCCCCATGGCGATGATGACTTCCGGCCTGATGATCGCCAGTTGCTGCTTCAGGAAAGGTTCGCAGGCGATCATCTCCTCGGGTTCCGGTGTCCGGTTCTCCGGTGGACGACACTTGCAGACATTGCAGATATAAACACTGGATCTCGGAATGCCCATTCCCCCTTCGATCATACGGGTGAGCAGCTGACCGGCGCGTCCAACAAAAGGGATTCCCTGAATGTCCTCATCCCGCCCGGGTGCCTCTCCCACAACGACAATACGAGCATTTACATCTCCATCCCCAAAGACAATCTGCGTGCGTCCTTTCCAGAGCTGGCACAGGCGACAGTTCTGACACTGGTCTTGTATCTTTCTGAGTTGCTCTTCTTTGGAGCACACCTTCGACAGAGGTTGCTCAAGATGAATAGAGTCCTGTCCCAGCTCGCGCTGTTGCCGGAAAAATCGGATCACTGGTTCCAATACATCCATGTGCCTTATCTTCCCAATGCGCAAAGAATCCTAGAACCCAATCAGGCCACCCTTATCGCCGTCTGAATAACCTCCCTTGAGGTTTCGTTCAAACGCCTGCGGGTTATCCACATAGAGTAGGGCTTCTTCCTTGGCGACGGTGCCTTTCTTGACCAGTTCAACCAAGGCCTGGTTGTAACTCTGCATGCCACTTTCGCGACTCGTTATGGCCGCTTTGAGTTCCTTGGTGCGTCCCTCGAAAATCAGTTTCTGCACAACAGGTGTGGCAACAAGAACCTCGACGGCAGGCACTCGGCCTCTGCCGGCAGCTCTCTTGAGAAGTCGCTGGGAGATAACCGCTTTGAGGTTCAGCGACAGCTGCATGCGTATCAGTTCCTGTTCGTCCGTGTCGAAATACTTCAATACTCGGTCAACGGTTTGCGTAGCGTCCATCGTGTGTAGCGTTGAGAGAACCATGTGTCCTGTCTCCGCAGCGGTAATCGCAGCCCGAATGGTCTCCTGATCACGCATCTCGCCAATGAGAATGATATCGGGATCCTGTCGGAGTGCGCGCTTCAGGGCATCGGAGAAAGTCTCAAAATCCAATCCCAGTTCCTGTTGATTGATGATGCACTGTCTGTCCCGGTAGAGAAACTCAATGGGATCTTCGATGGTGACGATGTGCGCCGAACGGGTCTCGTTAATATGATCGATAATGGAAGCCAGAGTGGTGGATTTTCCGCTGCCTGTCACTCCAGTGACGATCACAAGACCACGTTCATATTTTGCGATCTCCCGGATGACAGCAGGCAGACCAAGTTCGTCAAAAGGAGGAACCTGGAACTTCACCATACGAAGCACAAGACTGATGGTGCCTCGCTGATGGAAAACATTCACTCGGTAACGTGCAACACCAGGGATCGCGTAGGAGAAATCAATGCTTCCAATCTCAGGAATTTTGAGCCTCTTGTTTGTCATGATCAGTTGTTGAGCAATGTCCAGAGTGTCATCTGGTTTCAGAGGCTCGTTGTTCTGAGGGTGAGGGCGCAACGTTCCATCCACTCGCACCATCGGGGGACTGCCAACCTTCAGATGTAGATCCGATGCATTCATTTCGAGCATCTTCTCAAGCATTGTGTTCACATTGATTGCCATGGTTCATCCTCCCCTACTTGACAGTATCCACCGGTTTCGAAATGGCAGCACCCACCCAGTTGCGAAGCGCTGAATTGGCACAGGCAAGCCTGTGCAAAACACGTTCTCGACGACAGCGTTCAGCAACAATGATATTCCGGATCAATTCCACCGATTCTTCGATAGTATTGTTTACGACAGCATAGTCATAGAAAGGCAAATGACGGAGTTCCTCACCCGCCAGGCGCAGACGCTTCTCAATGACATCATCTTGATCTGTCTTGCGCCCCCGAAGCCTCGTCTCTAGTTCTCCGGCAGACGGCGGAAGCACGAAGACGAGCACTGAGGCTGGGTAGATTTTTCGTATGTTTGCTCCGCCCTGCACATCCACATCCAAAAGAACGTCACAGCCATGAACGAGAACTTCATCAATGCTGCTGCATGGCGTCCCGTAAAGGTTGCCATAGACTTCGGCGTATTCCGCCATCTTTCCTTGCCCAATCCAAGTGTTGAAGGTCGGGCGATCCAGGAAGAAATAATCCTTCCCATGGATCTCGTTCTTCCTGGGAACACGCGTCGTGGCCGAAACCGAGTAACCCAGATCATCATAACGTGCCAAGAGGCACCGACAGATCGTGCTCTTGCCGACACCTGATGGACCTGAGATCACAATAGGAAAGGAAGACAACATTCGCTTCAATAAGACCCTTCAATCAATGTTATTCCAGATTCTGAATCTGTTCTCGCATCTTTTCAACTTCATTTTTGACCGTCAGCATTCGGTGGATGATCTCCACCTCCGAGACTTTGGCGCAGGAAGTGTTGGTCTCCCGAAGAATCTCCTGGACTAGAAAGTCCAGTTGCTTCCCAACAGGAGGCGCTTCAGAGAGAGTCCCCTGGAAGTGCTCCAGATGGCACTTCAATCGAACCAGTTCCTCAGAGATATCTTCTTTTTCTGCCATGAAGGCCGCTTCCTGAGCGAGGCGTGTGGGATCCGGTTGCATCCCTTCCATCAGCTCGGCTATGCGCGCACGAAGTCGCTCTGCAATCTTCCTCCCCGCTTCAACATAGAGACCTTCAACCTCGTTTACCAAGGTGATTAGATTTGAGACTCGCTCCTTCAGATCCAAGGCCAGTTGTGTGCCTTCACGCGTTCGGGTCTGAAGGAACTGCTGCAAGGCAGCATGAAGCGCCGGAGAGATAATCTCCCAGACCTGATCTGCTTCGGGCACTTCATTCGGAAAGGAAAGGACTTCAGGAAGACGCAGAACGTCATTGACGGTAAGTTTTCCAGTAATCTTAAAGTCCTCTCCCATCTGTTGAGCGATTCGGAGATACTCACGGGCAAGCTCGTGCGAAATGAAGGGTTTCCTGGTCTCAACACCCGCTTCAACAAGTGTGATGACTACGTCCACCTTGCCTCGCGATACAGCCTCTTTGATGCGATCTTTGAGCAGGTTTTCAATGCCCATCCATCCTCGAGGAATGCGAGAACTCACTTCCAGATAACGGTGGTTAACGCTCTTAATCTCCACAACCACCTTCGTTCCATCTGGCGCAATATGATCACCACGCCCGTAACCGGTCATGCTTCTCAGTCGGAAATTCACAGATTCACTTCTCCTTAAAGGATCGCTCGTTCTTGTTCCCTCAAGAAGGATGCTATGTTTTGGGAGCCTTCGTGTCAAGTTGACATACAGACCTGCAATCTGTTAGATTTTGACCATTACGGATACACCCCGCCAACACTCTATGCGTGACGGGTTGGGAAGAAAGGATTTGACATGCTCGCCCGAAGGATTATCCCTTGCCTTGATGTTACAGGGGGGCGGGTGGTCAAAGGGGTGAACTTCCTGAATCTTCAGGATGCCGGAGATCCGGTGGAAATTGCGATCTTTTACGACGAACAGGCTGCGGATGAACTTGTGTTCCTGGACATAACCGCATCCAGCGATGCCCGAAAGACGATGAAAGATGTCGTGAAACGCACCGCGCAGAACGTCTTCATGCCTTTTACTGTGGGAGGAGGCATTCGAGGTCTGAACGACATGCACGACATGCTGCATGCAGGAGCGGACAAGGTTTCGATCAATACCTCTGCAATAGAAAACCCTGACCTCATCTCGGAAGGGGCCAGGAAGTTCGGTACTCAGTGTATTGTCGTCGCAATTGATGCCAAGAGGAGGCCAGAAGGCTCCGGGTGGGAAGTCTACACCCACGGAGGCCGACGCGCTTCAGGTCTGGATGCAGTAGAGTGGGCACGACAAGCACAAGATCGAGGTGCTGGGGAAATCTTGCTGACCAGTATGGATGCTGATGGCACACGTGACGGCTACGATATTCCTCTCACCCGTGCGGTGGCGGAAGGTGTCTCAATACCGGTGATCGCCTCGGGCGGAGCAGGCAGCCTGGAACATCTCTGCCAGGCTTTCGCTGAGGGGAAGGCGGATGCGGTTCTGGCGGCATCCATTTTCCACTATCGCCAGTACAGCATTCAGGATGCCCGGGAGTATATGAGACAAAGGGGCATCCCCGTTCGATCCGTTGTTGCTGCATGACCCGGGGTAACCAGTTGCGCAACTGGATTGGACAAAAGCAATGGCGAGGGCTTATAGTTGTCAAGTGACTGGTGTTACCGAGAGATTGCTCGATGGAACAAGACCGTTCCGGACGCGAGCAGAAGGATGTAGCGTGGGCATAGCCCCACGAGCCAGCAGGCTCCGACCTGTTTTCGGCAGTGTATAGAGAATAACGCCCGCGGTTTGGGCACTTCTATCAGGAAGGGTGGAAAAGATGAAGATAAAGATGGATTCGATTCAGGCCGTGGTGGTCATCCCGCAGTTCCGCATTGAAGCAACCGCATATCTGCATCCTGCTTCACGGTTCTCGGACTTTGCCAATTCGCAGAACAAGGATTTCATCCCCATGACGAATGCCAAAGTCTATGACCGCACTTCCAACGCCTATCTTGGTAATATCGAGTTCCTCGCCGTGAACAAGGCACAGGTTCAGTTCATGTATCCAATTACTGCAAAGACGGAGATTGACTATGGGAAAATCCAGACCAAAGAGTAAGGCTCTTTTGGAGTCTGTGAAGTTTGATGCACATGGGCTTGTTCCGGCTGTTGTGCAAGACATGAACACCCGGGAGGTTCTCATGGTGGCGTACATGAATGAGGAAGCCTTTCTGAAGACTCTCGAAACCGGCTTCACCCATTTCTATAGCCGGTCGCGCAAAAAACTCTGGAAGAAGGGCGAATCATCGGGACACACTCAAGAGGTCTCGGAAATCCGCATTGATTGCGATGGCGACTGTTTGCTTGTTCTCGCAAAACAGAATGTGGCCGCCTGCCACACGGGCTATCTCAGCTGCTTTTACAGAAGAATGGATTCAAACGAAGAGACTTGGGTCGAAGAAGGCAACCGCGTCTTTGATCCCAACAAGGTCTACACTTGCTGATCATCTTCGGGTCATATTGTGAACTTATTGAAGTCTCCACACGTAAAATGGAAGCCTCGGTCGTTGCGTGTGTTTGACTGCACGCTGAACCATGGAGATACGTGCTATTCAGCAGTTCATCTGAAGCATCCACTGGCAACACTTACAATCATCGGCTCCAACAAGGGGCTTTTTGGGGTTCGTTTTGGGAAGCTGCCTCTTGTCGGTCTTGCCAGGGACGCAAGCCCTATTCAAACCGCTGTCCAGCAGATTCTCTGTTACCTGGACGGCAAACCCATAACCCAACACATCCAGATCGATTTGGCATCGGCAACACCCTTCCAGAAAGAGGTGTGGAAAATCACGCAGACAATCCCCTTCGGTGAGACCCGTTCCTATGCGTGGGTCGCATCGCAGCTGGGCAACCCAAAGAAGGCACGTGCCATCGGACAAGCGATGTCCGCAAACCCTATTCCCATCGTAATTCCCTGTCACAGGGTCATTGCTTCAGATGGTTCACTCGGTGGTTTCTCTGCGGGTCTGAAGTGGAAGCAAATTCTACTTGATCACGAATCTCGTCACTGAGGTTCGAGGAAAGGTAAGCGTATGGGCACTCGTCTCTTTCTGTTGCTTCTGGTATTGGCTCTCCTCGCTTCCAGGTCACATGCCTCCGGACTGCCGCGGACAATTGTTCCACATCCGAAGGAACTCACCTGGAAAGACTCCGATCCGGTGGAGATCCATGTGAACGAGGCTGCCATTGTGCTTGGCCGTTCCGCGTCGGAGCAGGAGCAGTACGCTGCGGAACTCCTTCGGGACTCGGTTTCCAGGCGATTTGGTCAGGACTGGCCGGTCTCCACAGAAGATACAATGCCGAACACATCACGTGTTCTGATCCTGATGGGACAGAGAACAACAAATAGCGCTCTGGATGCTTGCTGCAAAGCGATCAAGAGCAAGCTCAGCACCGACTGGCCTGGACACGATGGCTACATTATTGAGACCATTCAGGAATCCGACAGGCTGGTGGTCATTGCAGGGGGAAGCAACGACCGAGCGGTTATCTACGCCGCGGACACCCTCTTCCAACTGCTGGAATCGTCGGACAGTCGTTCCACCATAAAGATGCACCTTGCCTCAATTCATGACTGGCCAACGGTGCCTTGGCGGGGACGCCCTCAGACCAATGTCGAGAATCACTTTGGCCAGGGAGTTCTGGATGCCTACGCCCGAAGCCGCATCAACTTCACCGACCTGCGCAATGGCATCTACGCATTCCCTGCCGACTATCAGTTCACCGAATCGGATCGACAGAAAATCGGCAAGGTCATTCAGGAGTGCCATCGCCGCGGCCTTCTGGTCTATGGTTCTGTTGACGTTGGCATACCACGCTCACTGCACGAGCAGGCGCTGAAGCGGTTCGCCGAGTTCATTGAAATGGGGGTGGACGGTCTCTGGCTGTCATTCGATGATCACGGGCCTGGAGAGGCCGCGGAGACAATAGTCAGCCGGGTACTGGAGCTTGGCAGCCAACATAACATCAAAGATCACCTGATCGCCACGACCCCACCGAAGGGCTCCTACCAACGCATCCTTCGTGACGATCATGGTGACAGACCGGGTTTCAACAAGGCTATTGCCTCGGTGCCAGGCATGGAGAAGGCACTCTGGTTTTTTACGTGCCTTCCTTCTGAAGAAGCCATTCAGGAAGCACAGTCAATCGGTCTCAAAGTGCGTCCTGCTTGGTGGCACAACTGGCCAAGAGCCAACAGCGGATTCACCCATTCGTCCACTGCACCGTCGATCAAAGGCATCCCGTGCTACGGTGAAGTCTTTCCCTTGTCAGCAGGATGGCATCAGCCGTCAGATTCCTATCTGGTTGCCAACGGACATTGCATAGAAGCGATTATGCCTTGGGGTGGTGGAGGTTGGGATCACTATTGGGTCATCCCGCAAATTGGCTGGCTTGGATGGTCTCCGGAAACCTATGATTGGAGGGAGATTCAAAGCCGCGTGTTCGATATCGTCTTCGGACCCTCAAAACCAGGACATGTCCAGGAGTTCAACGACTGTCTGATCACTGCCGAGCGTCTTTGCCGCTTCCCCTTGTGGGGCTTCAAGTACAAACCCCAGTCACCACCACGGCTGAAAGACATTGGGGACCGTCCGGAACTCAACCGTCTACTCGACCAGATGGAGAATCTTCTGATTCAGATCAGGGCGTCTGCCGAACAAGGCGGCCTTCTGGACACCGACCATCTGGAAAACCGTTTCCTGAAACCAATGCAGCAGGTGATCCAGATTGGACGCTCAGTGTCGGCTCTGTCCTTCCCTGAGCATTGGTACGAACCTGTCCAACGTCAGATTCTCCAAGCCCTCTATGTCGAGGACCACAAAAGTGCTCAAGTACTCATTGATCAGGCAAAGCCAAGAATTCTCAATGAGATAGATATGATTTCCCAATCGCTCGACATTCACAATGCCACAGCCAACTATGTCCAATGGTGGCGTCAATGGGCACAGATGAATGTCGAGGACTGGGATGCTCTGATTCATCAGAGACGTGAGGAATTGCTTCAGTTCGTCTGGCGATACAACTACTACCAGGTACTTCGCAAGGAGCTTCTGAAGGGTGTTCATGATTTTCCAGACGGCTGGGGTGTCGGTGGGGGCAAATCAGGTCCTATCATTCTGGGGAAATTCCTTCCCTCGAACCGAGAGTACTTCAACGGAACCTGGTATGCAGGTGTCTTCAATGACACGGAGAACAACACCGATCTTGTTGCCTTTCTTCAGAGCATGGACTGTGCCAATGGTGAACCAGGCAACTATGCCGAATTGGAACTGACGCTGCCCGTAGGAAACTCCGGCCGGAATCTTGCCCTGATGTTCTTTATGAATCGCGACGTCAAGAACAAGGTTGGACACTATTACTCACGCGAAATGTGGGCAGGCCATTCTTTCCTTGAGATCATCCTGGACAACAAAGTGATCTGGGAAGAGGACATCGGGCTGCCCAGACAGGGACGAGAGTGGTCTTTGGTTTCTCTCCCAGCTCTCCCGGAAAAGACCGAGGAAGTTCGGATTCGCTTGAGAATTCAGGATAGAAAGCGTGCACCGGGAATGAGAGCCTTTGTCTTGATGAGTCCTGTCCATCTCGTGGAGATTCCGGCTGACACCATTGACCGCTATTAGAACAGTGGCAGTCAGCATACCTTGACAAAGTCCGCTCCTCTCCGTAGATTATCTTGCTGTTATAGAGATTTCGCTTTCCGAAAGAGGGCGAGCGTGGTGCTTGCTCGCGAAAGAAACCACATCTTTCGGAGTCTGGTTATCCAGGAGATTGATACAGGAACAGCTTGAACATAACGATGGAAAAAGCCAATTGTTCCATGTGCATGCCAGTAACTCTCTTGGGTCGTTTTGTCATAGACACGATCCAGGAGATGGGACGAATTGCGTTGTTCTTCAGCAACACCTTGTTGAGGATTTTCGCCCCACCCATCAAACTGGAACACCTTTTCCAGCAGATCCACTTCATCGGAATGAAATCCCTTCTGATCATCTGCTTGACCGCCCTGTTCACGGGAATGGTTCTTGGCCTTCAGGGCTATTACACCTTGGTCAAGTTTGGTTCCGAAGCACTCTTGGGAACCGCAGTGGCGCTGACCCTGATCCGCGAACTTGGTCCCGCCTTGACTGCCTTGATGGTCACGGGGAGGGCTGGATCCTCAATGGCTGCTGAGATTGGAATCATGCGGATATCGGAACAGATAGACGCCTTGGATACGATGGATATCGAGCCGATCCGATTCCTCATTTCGCCAAAGATGGCTGCATGTCTTGTCAGTTTTCCCCTTCTGACCGCCATTTTCGACGTGGTTGGGATTATCGGTGGCTATCTCACAGGGGTTGTCCTTCTGGGCATCAATGCGGGCACTTTCTTCACACGAATGGAAATGGGTGTACTCATGAGGGACATCACGGGTGGATTCATCAAGTCTCTCGTGTTTGCACTGATCGTGGCAACAATCTGTTGCTACCAGGGTTACACAACGCATACACGCCGAGGCGGCTTTGGGGCACGAGGAGTCAGCCAAGCCACTACTTCTGCCGTGGTCATCTCCAGCGTTCTGATTCTCGTCAGCGACTATGTTCTGACATCTTTTCTGCTCTGAGGAACTATGGGTAAGGCAGTACTGGACATAAGAAATGTACATAAGTCTTTCGGATCCCAGCAGGTCCTTGCAGGCGTCAACCTTGTCATTGAACAGGGGCTGATTACAACCATCATCGGCCGAAGCGGTGTTGGAAAGAGCGTTCTGTTGAAACACATTGCCGGTCTGATTCCACCGGACAAGGGTGATATCTTGTTCAATGGACGGAGTCTTGTACGACTCAAGGGTCCTGTTCGGAGGGTCTTCAAGAGACATTTTGGCTACATGTTTCAGAACAATGCCCTGTTCGACTCCATGACCGTATTTGAGAACATTGCTTTGCCTCTTCAGGAACGCACAAGCCTCTCCCAGGACGAGATACGGGAGCGCGTGATGAACATCGTTGGCCAGCTCGATCTCCAGGAAGTTCCTCACAAATACCCTTCACAAATCTCGGGTGGAATGTGCAAGCGCGTCGCTCTGGCTCGGGCGCTGATCACAGAGCCGGAGATCATCCTTTTCGATGAACCTGCAACCGGCTTGGATCCGATTCGCAAAAATGCCGTCTATCAGATGATCACTCGCTGCCAGAGAGACTTTGGCTTTACCGCCATGATTGTCAGTCATGACATTCCTGATGTGTTTTACATTTCCCAGAAAGTTGCTATGTTGGAAAAGGGAAAGATAATTTTCGAAGGAACGCATGAGGAAATTATCCGGTGCGAAGAACCTGTAGTCAGGCATTTCATAGAGGGCAAGGAAACCTATGAAGACTAGAAGGCCTGAAGAAGGCTTGAGTCGCAAGAGGCTTATATGAGAAGAACCATCGTTGAAATATCCGTCGGCATATTCGTACTGCTTGGTCTGATCTGCGTCGCGTATCTGACCATTAAGTTGGGCAAGATGGAATGGTTGGGAACCGGCAACTACTATCAGGTCAAGGCACGGTTTGGAAACATCGGGGGTTTGAAGAAGGGTGCCGTGGTGGACATGGCAGGAGTTCAGATCGGTCAGGTCATTCAGGTAAATCTTGATCCAGAAGATAACACAGCGGTAGTGACCATGAAGATTCGCAATGACCTTCAACTGACCGAAGACGTTATTGCTTCGATCAAGACCGCTGGTCTTATCGGCGACAAGTACGTCCAGATCTCACCGGGAGGCTCTGACGTGATACTCGAAAATGGCGACACCATCGTCGAGACCGAATCCGCCGTGGACTTGGAGGCGTTGATCAGCAAGTACGCGTTTGGCAAGGTAGACAAAGAAGACGAACAGGAATGAGGTAACCCTAGTGAAGAAGACATCTTTGGGCGTTCTGGTTCTCTGCTTTTTGGCGTCGGGTGCTCTGGTCGTAAGGGCGGAAGATTCTGCTCCCGCTGAGCGTATCCCACCCGATCAGGTACTCCTGGATGCCATCAATCGGACACTGGATATCGTCCGGCTGCCTGACTATAAGGCACCCGAGAAGCGTGCTGAGTACCGTGCACAGGTCAGAGAGATTTTGATGACTATGATTGACATGAGAACGGTCTCAATGCTTGTTCTGGCAGACAAGAAGAAGGCCTTCACTGACGCACAGTTCGACGAATTCGTGGACAGTTTCACCCGTATCCTTTTCCTTTCCTACGTCGGGCATCTTGACGACTACACCGATCAGCAGGTTCAGGTGGATAGCGTTGAGGAAATCAAGGATTCCAAGGTGCCTCGCGTGCGCCTGAAAACACAAACCACTTCCCGAGCCAAGGGAACGAAGACCCCTGTTGAGTACAGCATGACGCTGACAGACAATAAGTGGGCAGCCTACGATGTGAGAATCGAAGGCCTGAGCTTCGTCTCCAACTACCGATCACAGTTCAGGGAAATTCTGACCTCAAGAAAACCTGATCAGCTTTTGAAAACGATGAAGGAGAAGGCAGACAAACTTGAGAAAGACAACGTTCAGATTAAGGTTGATGAGAAGATTTTCTAGGAATCTCGGCCTATTCGTCACGGTTTCCTGCATCCTTTTCTACTCCTCCGCCGTCTTGGCAGAGGAGCCACCGGTCACCGAAGAGCCGACCACAGAGATCGAACAGGATTGGACTGATTTTCAGGACGAGTACACGGGTGAAGCCGCCACGCGTATCGGGGATCCACTCCGGGGGATGAACCGCACTTTTTACCACTTCAACGACATCATGATGGTCTGGTTCATCACTCCTGTTTCTGAAGTCTGGGGGTTCATACTTCCCCAATTCGCAAGATTCAGGATTCAGGATCTTGTGGACAATCTGGGCTTTCCGAGAAGGTTTCTTAACACGCTGTTCCAAGGTCGCCCGGGACGTGCTGGCATCGAGCTGAGTCGTTTTGTTGTCAATTGCAGCCTCGGTCTCGGTGGTCTGTGGGATCCTTCAACGAAACTCTTCAAATGGCCACAATATGACGAGGACTTTGACCAGACGCTTGGAGTCTGGGGCATGGGACAGGGAATCTTCTTGACATGGCCCATGATTGGCCCGTCTTCAGCTCGTGCAACGCTGGCGTTGCCCTTGGATATCATCTCTCCGTATTATGCCCCGTTTGGTTTGGGCATGGTATTCAAGATCAATGATGCGTCTCTGGGAGAAGCAGACGACTACAAGACGCTCAAGAAGATGTCCATTGACCCGTATCTGGCATTCCGGGACCTCTATGTTCAAAGCCGACTGAAAAAAGTTCACAATCGCGAATGACACAGACGCCAGAGACAATAAGCTACTTCCCCAAGGTTGTCCCTGCGGACAGGCTGTCAACGATTCGAGTTGCGGTACTGGAGCCATCCCCGCCGTTCGACTCCTCCGATTCCTATGAGGTCGCCGCTTATCCCATGGAAGAAACGGCAGGCCAACTCCACGCGGAATCCAAGAAAGCCGTGAAGACGTGGTGTGCAGATGGTTCCCTCTTTCTCAGCCACGAGTTCATTTCCGAACAGGAGCATCTTCTGAAAATCGAGAAGATTTCTGCTTGCGGAAGGCAACCGATTGGGGAAATCCGGATCTATTCTCTAAGCAAGGATCTCTATGCCCTTCGACCCTTCAAAGGGGATTTTCACATGCACAGCAGCCAGTCCGATGGAAAGGAACCACCCGCTCATGTTGCAGCGGCCTGTCGTCGGATTGGTCTGGATTTCATGGCTCTGACCGATCACCGCAAGCACGCTCCTTCGTTGGAAGCCATTGCTGCTTTCGAAAGCGTCCCCTTGGATATCATGATGTTCCCGGGCGAGGAAGTTCACTCTCCGGGCAACAGAGTCCACATCATCAATTTCGGGGGGCGTTTTGGCATCACACCGTTTTTTGCAGACGAAGAGGCCTTCCGCGCATTGGTGCAGCAGAGAGGCAGAAAACTGAAGAACAAACTCGAGCCCAGGGAGAAGGAGCAGTACGCCGCCTCGGTCTGGTGCTACGACAAGATTCGGGAAGCGGGTGGACTGGCGATCTTTTGTCATCCATACTGGGTGGAGCGCGAAAGATACAACGTCTCCGAACCGCTGATTGCACAGCATTTTGAGGACTGCCTCTTTGACGCCTATGAGGTGATTGGTGGATTTCACCGCCATCAGATCGAATCCAACTGTCTGCAAGTGGCTCGCTATCACGAAGAACGAGCCAAAGGCAAGAAAATTCCCATTGTCGGAGTCAGTGACGCCCACGGCTGTGAGAGCGGCGAGTTGTTCGGTTGGTATTACACAGTCCTTTTCGCCAAATGCCTGCAACTGCCGGATATCGTCCGCAGCGTCAAGTCACTTCAGAGCGTAGCAGTGGAAGCACTTCCTGGAGAAGCACCTCGAGTGCATGGCCCCATGCGGCAGGTAAAACTTGCTCATTTTCTTCTCCGCGAGATATTCCCCGCACACGATACACTCTGCAAGACGGAAGGCGATCTGATGATGGCTTTCTACCAAGGGGACAAGACGGCCGCCTCACAGTTGGCGCAACTTCAAGGCCAGACGAAAGACTATATGGATCGTGTATGGGGATCTGAAGAGAAATGACCCCAACCGCGATAGTTCTTCTGCTGATCTCTGCGGCAAGTCATGCAACGTGGAATCTCCTGAGCAAGAGACGTAGTTCAACAGCCTCATTCTTTCTTCTGGCAAACCTCTTCGGAGCTCTCTTCCTGACACCTGTTCTTTGGGTAAGATGGGAGATTCCTTTGACAATGCCGACATCTGTCTGGTTCTTGCTGGCAGTGACTGGTTTTTTTCAGGCACTCTACTACATCTCTCTCGCCAGGGCGTACTGCTCGGGTGATATGTCCATCGCCTATCCCATCGCCCGTTCATTGCCAGTGATTCTGGTCTTGATCGTTACGCTTCTCATCGGGCAAGCCAGTCAGGTGAGTCTTCTCTGCTTCGCTGGTGTTATCCTGATTGTCGCAGGATGTTTCGTGCTTCCGATGAAGCACTACCGCCAATTCAAGATCAAGAACTATTGGAACCCGACCTGCCTTTGGGCTTTGTCGGCAGCCGTGGGAACCACAGGGTACTCGATGGTGGACGACAGAGCCTTACGAATTCTGAAAGCATCGCTGGAGCAATCGGAAGGCACTCAGAGCCTTCCAGTTATCGTCTACGCACTGTTTGAAGCCATCAGTTCCTCGTTCTGGCTGTCTCTGTTCGTTCTCGTGCCCAAACAAACCAGAAAGCCAACGCTCCAGGTATTTCGAACCCTCAAAGGGCAGACAGCGCTCACGGGACTGTGCATCTATGCCACTTACGTGCTTGTGCTCATTTCCATGGGCTATGTGAAGAACGTCAGCTACGTCGTCGCCTTTCGTCAGCTCAGCATTCCTCTGGGCGCGATTATGGGCATTGTTTTATTGCGGGAAGACCGTCCGCTTCCTAAGATTGTAGGGGTTCTGACCATGTTTGCAGGGCTAATCCTGGTTGGCTTCAGCTAGGTTCATTTACTGCCCGGCTTCGGGAGCGCGCAGAGCCTCTACAACCGAAGCATACCTCTACCCCCTCCGTAACTGAGCCGACTCATTCCAGTTGGGAAATGTCTTGCGGAATATCGTCATTAACGTATAGAATACGCCCTTGTTAGAGTTGGTACGCTCTGTGTTTGGAGGTTCGCGTCACATTGGAATATCAAGTACGCCGATTAGGGATGCTGTCGCTTCGACTTCTCGCATTCACAACGATAGTAGTTCCTCCCCTGATTTTTTGCCTTTATACCTGGGAGCACTATATGACTCCCAAGATGCTCAGTTTTCGAATTCTGGTTGTCGGAATGCTCTGCCTGTGGTTCGTTCTTGCCAAGGAACTGGGCTTTATGAAGTCTCCGTTCAAACTGCCGTGTCTCGCCTACGTATTCTTCAGTCTGCTGGCAACGTTTCGTGCCGTCAGTATGTTTGAGTGCTTCGGTTCTGAGTACCTGCCACACGTCATTGCCCTCTCGTTCTTCGTGATCCTTGTACATAAGCTCATTCAGGGCAATACTCGGTTAGTTTCGCTTTCGATACTTATTGTAGCGGTAGTAGGGCTTCTGACTGGCATCTATGGGATTCACCAAGGTCTTGGATTTGTAGACGTCTTCATCGGACAAAGACTCGTGGGGGCGGAGCAAGGGCCGGTGTCATTCATGGGGAACACCAACTTCGCCGCAAACTATCTCCTGCTTGCGTTGCCAGTGGTTTCCATGATGCTTCTGGCTATGGACGGGGGAGCACGGATCAGTCTCATGCTGATGCCAGTTGTGACATCCTCCATGATCTACGGCTATCTGAAGTTCCCCTGGGCACTTCATTTCACGCTCGTCGGCACTGTGGGAATTCTGATTCTCTGCTTTCGAACTCCCAATGTTCCCAAAGCAATGCTCTATGCCCTTTCCTCTATCACCATGTCGGTCTACATGGGTTTTACACAGGCGCGTTTCGCCAACATGGGAACCATGCTTGCCATGGGCGTCATGCTCGCAATTGGTCTTTATCTGAGATTCATCCCGTGGATGTGCCACTTCAAATTTGGGCAGAGTAAGTCATCACTGCCAGCCAATCTGTTCACCGGACCGTTCTTGAGCATGATTCTGGTTGCTTTTCTGCTGGCATTCGATCTGGTTGCCATTCGGTTCAAGACCGATCGTTCTGAGATGATGCAATGGGGGATGAATCTCTCTTCGGGGCTTTTTCTCTTTGCGCTCCTGACACTCTTCCTGCAAACACTAAGGTTCCCTCTCTCAGAAGCAGCCCGGGCAGCCGCTGCCTCGGACAAAACACCACTACCGAGATCAACACCCCATCAGAACGATCAGGGAAATCTGCCCGATGTACTTGCTCGCTGGCAGACCACCTATCGGAAAGTCGTCTTGGTTTGTCTAGTCATCGGAATCATCGCCGGGCTTGCCGTCGCACCTCGGGTTCATCAGGCCATCATCAAGGTACCCTCTTTTGTCTTCCGCTTGGAATGCTGGCGTAGCGCAGGCCGAACAATTGCTGACAATTTCTTCCTAGGCATAGGTCCTGGACACTTCAAAATCATCCATCCGATTTACACTTCGCATCTGGAAAACTCGGTGCTGGGCGTGGAACGCCTCGCACGCAAAGTGCACAACGACTTCATGGCCGTCTGGATTGAGTACGGCTTGGGAGCCATGATTGCATTCTTCTGGTTCCTCGTTCTCATTGGAATGATGTTGTTCTACATTTTCCGACGCCTGGATGTTTTCAAGACCAACCCCGAAGTGTTTGACGCACAACAGACACGCTATCACTTCTATCTGGCGCTCGGTCTTGTCGGCGCTTTCGTAGGGACCCTGTTTCAGGCAAATGGCGAGTCCAACTTTCTCCAACCTGCATCCACCATTCAGATCTGGTTCTTTGCAGGTCTGATCGCTTCGATATATCTTCGCCTGCGACCTGGAAATGGATCCTTTCTGGATCGCATTTCT
>JAKQFZ010000739.1 GCA_029558215.1 Candidatus Omnitrophota bacterium | reverse complement strand
GGTGGGCAGTCCCGACGAATATGCCCTTGCGGTGGCAGCAACAATTCTGGGAGAGGGGCGCAGCTCGCGTCTGTATCGGATTCTTCAGGAACAAAAGCGCCTTGTCTCCGACATTGATGCTTTTGAAGAGATGTTTCGTCGAGGGGGCTTCCTTGCAGTCTATGCCTGTTTTGACAAATCCAGAACGAAAGCCGTCACTCGAGCCATCTGGGAGGTTTTTGACAGCCTGAGGGATTCTCTTGTCCAGCCCGAGGAACTGGCGAAGGTGAAGACCATGCTCTGCACGGACTTTCTTTTTGCCAACGAACGAATATCGTCAATGGCGAGCACACTGGGCGACTATCAGATAAATCATTGCCTCGAACAGGCGTCCGAGTACACTGACAGGATGCAGTCGGTCACGGCATCTCAGGTTCAGGACATAATCAGACGCTACTGTCGTCCTGAATCACAGGTCCTGGGTCTCGTTGTGCCCAAGAAGGAAAGGAACTGAGAACCGATGTTGCCGAAAATGACAACCCGGGAAACACTCCTTTCCAACGGATTGAAACTGCTTGTTCGCGAGAACACAGAGAACGAAATTGTAGCGATTCGGATCCTCTTCAAGACGGGAAACCGCTATGAAACAGCCTCCAACTATGGAATCTCGAATCTCGCTTTCCGGATGCTCCTGAAGGGAACGGAAAGCCGCAGTGCTGAACAGATTGCCGATGATCTTGATTCGATAGGGGCACATCTCGAGGTGGGGGTCGAGAAAGATGCGGGCGGGCTAATGCTCCAATGCACTGCTCCGGTGCTGGATGAGGCTCTGGAGATTCTTTGGGATGTCGCCAACCGGTCGGTCTTCCCAGCCGACAGGCTGCGATGGGAAAAGAAGCGCGTGAAGATGGAAATCCTCGAAGATGAGGATTCTCCGATGACCTATACCTTTCGACGTTTCTGGGAAAACCTCTATGGCAGCCATCCCTATTCGGCTCTCAGCAAAGGCTATCCCGAGACGCTATCCAGAATGACAAAGGCTCGGGTCAAAAAGCACTATCTCACATGTGGATCATCCTCAGGCATCGTTGCGACTATTGTCGGACATGTCAACGCGACCAGGATCACCCAGTGGTTCGAGAGTCATTTCGGAACACGGCAGCTGGACTCCAAACGTCCTTCGGAACCCGATGACGTTGTGTTGTTGGCATGTTCTGGTTCGGAAAAGCACACCCAACACCAGCGAATGGTCGAAGCGGAGAATCTCGTTCTCGGCTACCTCGCACCCTGTGTGCTGTCCTCTGATTTTCCTGCCATGAAGGTGCTGGATGGTGTTCTGGGTGGTTCAATGGATTCGCGGCTGTTTGTGGAAGTTCGCGAAAAGAGGGGACTGGCTTACTCAGTCGGCTCAACCTACATCCCCCGTAGAGGTCCCGGTGCCTTGGCGATCTATCTTGGAACAGAGCCATCCAATCACGAAGAGGCTCTGTCCCAATGCCTGCTCCAAGTCGAGCAACTGCAGAATGACCTTGTGCCGGAAGATGAACTGCGACGCACGATCCAATACATCTGTGGACTCCACATCATGGGTCAGGAGAGCAATATGGGTCAGGCTGAGATGCTGGCCTCAAGCACTTTCTTCGATCTTGGCTCGGGTTATATTTCGGAGTATCCTGCACTCATTGAAGCAGTGACGGCAGAGGATGTGCGTCATGTCGCCCAGAAATATCTGACTGACTACGCCTCAGCAGTCACAACGCCATGTCCTTCAGAGCCATCTTCGACACAGGGAGATATCAAACGCCCTATGCTCGATTCTGAGGATCTGGACGCCCTCGAATGAAAGGGAGGCTTTCCTATGGCAAGTCCCAACACCATGACATCCAGAGAGCGGGTCATTCGGTCGCTGTGCCATCAAACCCCGGATCGCGTTCCGATGAACTATCATGCCGACGGCAACTTCTCCAAACAACTTCGAGCCCGTTTCGGCCTGCAAGGAAATCAGGCCAGAAATTGCTGGCTCACGGGAAACGAAGACCCTCGCCTGCTGGAAGCCCTCGGTTGCGATCTCCGAATGCTGGTTCCTGACTACGTGGGACCGGAGATCAAAACCAATCCTGATGGTAGTTTCACATCTGTCTTTGGAGAACATCTATTGATTCGGGAGAACGAGATCGGCGCTGCTTTTTTTGAGTATCCCTTCCTGCCTCTCGCCGATGCCAAGTCAGTGGAGCAAGTCAATGCACATCCTTGGCCAAAAGCAGAATGGTTTGATTTCGCCTGTATCAAGGATCAACTCGACCAATGGGATGAATACGCCATCATCGGTGGAGATATGGGCACCCTGGATTGTATGAACCGATGCCTTACCCTCTTTGGCTACGAGCGCGTGATGATCGGGATGGCAGAGCGAGATCCCGTCATCCTGACTGCCTTCGAACGGATCATTACGTTCTACAATGAGTATCTCAAGCGACTCACGGATGCCGCGGGCGATCGAATTGATATCATCTGGCTGGGAGAGGATCTCGGAACGCAGAAGGGGCCTCGTATCAGCGCTTCGATGTTCCGCGAGTTGATCCGTCCACTTTGGGAGTCTGTCTTGCGAGACATTCACTCCCGAGGGTATTTCGTCATGCAGCATTCATGCGGTTCCACCCGCGCTTTTTACCCTGATTTCATCGAGATGGGCATTGACGTTCACGATACCGTCCAGATTGAAGCGGAAGGCATGGATCCTTGCGAATTGAAAGCACAATTTGGAGAGCATCTGTGTTTCCACGGTGCCATCAGCATCCAGCGCATTCTGGCTCAGGGAACAACCGACGATGTCGCCCGCGAGACTCGACGACTTATTGACATTCTCGGTATGGAAGGCGGCTATATTCTCGCCCCCACCCACTGGATCCAATCCGGAACGCCCATTGAGAACGTTCTCACCCTCTACCAAGTCGCACAAGACTACAGCCGGCAGGTGTATCGGTAGAAAAGAGAGGCATGCCTTTCAGTGAAGCGCATAGGGTGAGTCCCATTCTGTTGTGGTGCGGGCTTCCAGCCTGCTTCCGTTCTGAGATAAGAAGCAGGCAAGATGTCAGCATCACAATTACGGAGTCAGGAGTCCTTCTTCACTGAAGTGGCGAAGGCATCAGGCCACCCGCCGTGCTTTTCGATGACTACGTCTATTTCCGCCATAAGGCGGATGGTTTCCTTGAGGGCGACCACGATCCTGTGGTAGTGCGTGATGTCCTCTTCGGAGAGGGTTCTCCCTTTGCGATCCTTAAGCCATTTCTGACAGACCTGATACCCACCGATATGAAAGTTCCAGACCTCTTCGGGTACGCCTTTGAAGCCCGTCTTCAATATCTTATCGATCCAGACCGTCTCTTTTGAATAAGACACTTTCTCGACCTCACGGCTCCTGTCGCCCTGAAACGCCGTGATGTGCTTGTCCAATTTCGGAGATTCCATCAGGTGCAGGGCAACCAGCTCCCCACCCAGATTTGCCAAAGCACGGAACAGATCGAGGCTCCCAGGTAGCGGAACGCGCGGGAAATCGATTTCAAGAAAAGGCGCATATCGCTTGCGAAAAATGGGTGAATGGAGAACACCGTATGTGTAGAAAAAGATGCTCTCCGGCCCAATCGATGATGCCAAATCCCCTTGCCCGTCTTCAAGCCACCTCAACCCCAGAATGCCTCCAACCAGGGTCATTGCTTCCCTCTTGATATTCGGCTGTCTTTCCTCGTTCGTTACCGACTCCAAAATGGCGGCATCTTCAGAGCGGTACAGATACAGGGGTACAACCCTGTTTGCCTCTTTCGTCTTGTTTGAGACGAGGCTCATCTCTGTTACCTTGTTGGTCACAAAGACATGCCTATAGGGGAGACGACTCAACTGACGGCTGACACAGATCGCTAGATTCTCACGCATGAGATGTCGATTGATCGAATAGAGAGCCCGCTCCATAACGTGGTCGTCGTAATATGTGAAACGCTCATCAAAGGGTCTATAGCCGCACTTGATTACTTTCCGTTTGTCAAATCTAGCTCTTCTCATCCGGCCAATTGGGTAATTCTCCTGGATACTGAACTCGACAGCAGCCTTCTTCTCGCTGATCGACGGATCCAGAACTCTCTGAATACGCCGTCGCAACACTCCGGCATCGGTATCAATCAACAACTGGTCATTGCCGCTCATGAACCCCAACTTAAACTCGTGAAACAGGTCATCCCATCCCAGGAACCGGTTGTATTCGACTTTCAGGCCAAAATCCTTCGGGGCAAAAAAGAAGAACGGCGCCTCCGGTTGGATATTACTGAAAGTGGTAAATTCTATCGATAGAGACGAGAGGGTGGCGTACTTGCTTTCTCTACACCCCATGACGACTCCATGCTCTACGGATGTACTTATGCTATGTGAGCTACCTCGTACTAGAAAAGTAATTGTGACGCCCTGTTGAATGTCAAAGACGTTCGCGTCAGAGATGTTGGCATCTGCCGTATCCCCTCTTCTCGTGCTTCCTCTCAGATCCAGAATCACTATTCTGCCGAAATCGTCAAGCAAGTGCTTTCGCATCGCTCTGTGAATGAGACCATCTAGAAAAGAGTTGTTCGTAACGTAACCAACGATAGACGAACCAGTGAGTTGAGCGTGGTGATGAGCAATTCGGATGAACTTCACGTAATCATCCTGTATGGGGGCAATTCGCGTTTCTGTCTCAACACCACAACCTTTCTTATAGTCCTCGATAAGAGAAAGAATCCAAGGGACCGTCATATTGGACGAACTCACAGAGTACGGTGGATTCCCAATCAC
>JAKQFZ010000728.1 GCA_029558215.1 Candidatus Omnitrophota bacterium | reverse complement strand
TATCGAAACCATTGAACTTGAGAGGGGGAAACAGTGATGAGAAGCGGCATTTTTCGCGGGGTTCTGTTCTGTATTCTGATGCATTTGTCAGCAAGCCTGGTTTGGGCTGCACCTGAAACGCCAACACCGCCTCCATCCCCTTCTGAACCGAGCGCCTTCTTCCTGCATCCGGATGATATTCCCTATGGCATTCCGCCTGAGAAGCTCATTGAAGTCGGTGTGGATGTGAGTAGTGTTCCAGGCGAGATACTTGGTCTGCATTTGGAGATAGCCGAACCAGGTGAGATGCTCCTCGGATCAGGTTGGGTTCGTCAGAGGTGGACACAGTCGGGTTCTTCACCCACTATGCGCAGATTCTGGGACGGATTTCTGTATTCGATCACGGATCCAGATGAAGTTAATCCGCTCTATTGCCAGAGCAGTGACGTATTCATGAAGGTGACCATTGAATGGTTTGACTCGGGGAATAACCGGCGTCTCTTGACTCCAATATGGGAACCTAGGGCGGCGGCTGAGTTGCTCCACATATATCGCCCGGTGTATCCTAGCGTTCCCGAGTTGCCCGTCATCCGTGGGGTGATTGGAGTGGGCGACACCTTTCAGGTTGCTGTACATACCCAGGAAATCACGCGTTACCCGGACGATGACTTGGCATGTACATGGACGCACGGTGGAGACGTGAAATTCTCCCTCACTGAGAGTGGGCCGCATCTGGACACTGTGCAGCAGAGAACGGTGTACGTTCACGCAGAGAACCCCTCGCCGTGCATAGACGGCAGTTGGGTTCAGGTCGAAGTGGCAACTCAGAGTGGGCAGACATACACAGCGAGGGAGCACTTCACCGTGCTCTCGGTTGACCTGGCTGTGGACAGCGACAATAATGGCATCATTGAGCCAGCGGATGACGCAGTTGAGACCCTCAATCCCGGGAACCTGATTTGCGTGAACCGAGATGATGACAATATCAACGATCTGCAGGACAGGGATGAGGACGAAGACTTTGTCTATGGCGAAGACGAATTGTCGCCTGTCATCCTGACATGGCAGGGGCCTCGTGTCGGGGTGATCAGGCTTTCTCTTCTGGACACGGAGATGAGCGAAAGGAGCGCCGTGTACACCAATTCTTTCAAGGGAGACATCAACCGTTTGGATCTCCCTGTGGAGTGGAATTTGAGAAACTGTACACCTCCCGGAGTTCTCTACATCGAGGGAGTTGACCGGGTGCGCAATGATCTCCATGTCGCATGGAAGGTTGATAACCAGACAATCTGCGAAGATGTCATTCGCTTTACGGTGTTCGATATGAACATAGCAATGGACGGCAACCGAGACGGAACGATAGACTTCAACAACCCGGAGGACGACAAGTACGTTTTCTGGGTCAATGATGACCGGGACGTGAGATACCACGACGAAAGTCCTGACTATATGTGTTGGGTCGAGGATGACCTACAGGGAGGAACATCAGACTGCGATGACGACAGAATTGGCACGGACACAAGTCCTTTCGTCCGTGGCTGCCGACGAGATCTGGAGGATTTCACTCGTGTGCATCTGTTTGTTGATGATGTTGCGGTCAGCTGTGAAAACCTGAATTTCTACCTGAGATTCAAGAGAGGAACCCCCAGCCCCACGGTGAATCTATTCAGCGCAGTGGATGGTGGTAGCACAAGATACTTGACCAATCCTGAGAAAGCTGATGAACAGAAGGAGGAGACACGTCTCTTGACAGTTACGAGCAGCGAAATACAGTTGCCGTCGGGTTATCCGAAGACAGGCGGAGCACCTTTCCATTTCATCCTGGAAGGCAAATCACCTGGAAAAGGCCAGTTCTGCCTGATCGCCAAAGCGGGCGAAGACCATCGGGCGGAGGCGATTGTGGATCTACAACTTCGTC
>JAKQFZ010000726.1 GCA_029558215.1 Candidatus Omnitrophota bacterium | reverse complement strand
CAGGCGGCACCTCGATGAGTAAGCTCATGGTCGGGATGCAGTTGGCCACATCGACCGGGAATAAGGATCTGGCCAACTTCGCGGCTGTGGCCGGCATGACCGCGGCGCAGTTCAAGCAGGCCTTCGAAGAGGACGCCGCGGGAGCGATCATCAGTTTCATCACAGGTTTGGCGAATCTTGAGGGGACCGGGAAAACGGCGATACAGGTCCTGGACGAAATGGGCATTACCGAGGTCAGGTTGAGAGACACCCTGCTTCGCGCAACGGGAGCTAAGGACATTTTTGTTGAGGCCCTGAAGCGCGGGACAAGGGCATGGGAAGAGAACATAGCGCTGACAAAGGAAGCCGAGGAATGGTACAAGACCACGGGCTCTCAGCTCAAGATCATGCGGAACCAGATGGCCGACGTCGCAAGGGAGATAGGGACTCAGTTAGTTCCATATCTGAAGGCTGGAGTGGAAAAGACAAAGGATCTTGTGGAAGCTTTTCAGGATCTTTCTCCCACAGCAAAAGAAAACACAGTTCGAATGGGGCTTATGGCAGCCGCGATAGGACCCGCGCTACTGGTTACCGCAAAGCTGATCAATGCGTTCAGAATGATTGGCCCAATAATGATGGCACTTGTTTCTGGACCAGTTGCACCATTCGTTGTTCTGGGATTGGCCACGGCGGCCCTTGTTGGCTACTTTACAGATGCCAAGGCAAGCCTGGAGAAGTTTAATCGGGAGATAGGCAACATTGACGTAGACAAGGTCAGAGAACTGCAAAGAATTGCCTCGGGGGGGATCTTTGGAGCCGAAGGTCTCCGAGGGTCGATTGCTGTTGCGCAGGACCTGGAAAGAAAGGCAGACCTGTACAAGGAATCCCTTGCAGATTACGAGCGGAGAATGTCCCAGAAAGGATACACCGCTTCGACCGCAGCAGCTCCTTCAAGCGGGAAGACTGTCACGCCGCCAAGCGATACAGTTGCTCCCGATCTCACAGGAGGATCCACGAAAAGCGGTCTCTCGGAGATCGCCAAAGCCATCAACAACATGCGGGACCAGATGGAGTATCTGAATGCCGACGGTACCCAGTTTGTAACCATCCTGGATCAGTGGAAGGCCAAACTGGAACCGCTTTCGGAAGACTGGAAGCTGATCTCGGACATGCAACGAGAGATCGCTGACCAGGCGGAGAGGGCCTATGCGGAATCGTCCGAGGGCAGGACTGAAACAATCATTCAGGGACTGCGCGAAGAGGCCGAGATGCTGCAGGCCACCAAAGTGGAA
>JAKQFZ010000707.1 GCA_029558215.1 Candidatus Omnitrophota bacterium | reverse complement strand
CATCGCTCGACACTGAGCGATTCCATGATTACTTCAACACCTGTACTCAAGTCATTTCAACCGAGATGGCCCGATACCGCATTGATTCCATCTGCCTTGATGGCGACAAAAGCCAGATGATGGCCACCGATGGCAGACAGATTTTCATTGGCTACGGCATTTCCTTCCCATGGATGGGGAAATGCCTACTTCCAGTAGGTCCAACTTTGCCTGATAAGGTCCTCTTCAACGGAGACACCTTATCGGTGGCCAACTCAAACAATGAACTCCTGTTCAAGAATGGATCCTGGACTTACCGAACCCAAACTCCTTAACCCAACTTCCCGGACCCGGAATCCGTCTTCCCACATAATGGTGATACCGACCTTCTTGTCCAACTCACCGGAGAGGATGTCCAACAGATCGAAGAACTCCTCCCGCTTATGCCTGGTGGCGAGACACCGACACGCTATGTCACTCTCGAAGCCGGAGAAGAACTCAAGCTCCGAGCAGAGTCTCAAGGCGCTGAGGCCAGCCTTCCTCTCAGGTCAACTTTCTGGATGGGCGACTCCATCCACGTATCCTTCAACCGCGATTACCTGATCAGAGCCATCCGCCTTGGTCACCGCGAATTGCGATTTCAGGCTGAAACGAAACCAGTACTTAACCTGGACAAGAAGAGCTTGTACCTCTTCATGCCGGTCACCCTCTGGGAAGAAGAGAGCGGTCAAGATGACACTGACCCATGCTCGGATAGTGGCGAGGAGGAGTCATGCAGTAATGAAGACAATGGGGACTCCGATGCAGAGCAAGATCCCGCCGACGAAAAGGCAGAAGATTGCCCGGAACCAGACCACTGGCCAAAGCGCGTTGTTTGGCTCGAACGGGAATTCGCCTGGCGCATGATCGATTATGCTGTCGACCTGGGAGTGATGAATCCCACTGATTCAGAGAATGAAGCAGAAGACAGACTCAACCTGGTCCGGCAGATTCAAAAAGACCTCGCCCAGGCAAGGAAAGAGGCTCATACCAACACTCCCAAAGATCACCT
>JAKQFZ010000705.1 GCA_029558215.1 Candidatus Omnitrophota bacterium | reverse complement strand
CAGGCTCCTTCGATGACCCCAGTTCCGATGGGGAGTTTCTCTTTGCGAAAGCGGGCGTAATCCATTCTTGTCTGATGTTCGCTGAAATAGGCAAGGTTGGTTTGCATAAGGTGTTGGCGTTCACTTCCCTATCTTTCAAAGGCTTTGTCTTCTCGTTTGAGTTTCCAGAACTCTTTCCGCACCGCCTGAATGACTTGATCCTCTCGCCCCTCCCAGAGTTCGGTCTCCCTGATTTTCACCCACTCTCGAGCGATCTCCGCTCAGAATAGCGTGTTTACGACTTGCCAAAGATGTTCCATTGCGTGGTACCAGTCCATAATTTCGATGGCACCTGGAAAATGCAAACGGGTCTGATTCCATATCCAAGGCGCTCCATCACCCACAACAACAACTCGTTTTGCACGATCCAATCCCCGTGCTCTGGCCTGAGATTTGAACCGTACTACGATTGAGAACATCCGCTCTCCAGTGGGTTCGCAGTTCTCTATCCTCGCGCTGTCACTCATACTGCAGGGCTCAGCATCGCAGCCCCCTGGGGTAACTTCGTATGGAAAAACCGCCACCACTCGCGCCTCTTCCCAGCCCTTGTCTTCTCGCAGAGGCACTTTGACCCCATCGGTACTTCTACACATATTGCCGACACTTTCCTCATCACTACAGACTTGCTCTGGTGCGCGCGTCTCTTCATCACGTTGCGCACACAGCGCTCCTCCAAGGCTCTCGGCAACATCCTCCAGCGTGGAATGGGCGAAACTCAGACCGCTGAGTGTCTCCAGAATTCTCTGAGCCCCCAGATAGGGCATCTCGGCCACTGTCAGCGCAATGCACTCTTGCACCTTTCCCGTTAGGCTTCGACCAGAACTTCCCAGTTGCTCGTCCAGCCAAAAGGATTGGTCGTTACATTTCCGGCACCAGTAATACATCCTGTTGATCTCCGTGCTTCCCAGCAAGGTTACCACCGTCTTGCTCAGTCTCTGTCGACCCTTCGATTTGCGACCGCATTCACACTCCCAACGCTCCGGCTCTTCTTGTTCTGCCTGCCGGCTCCAACGTTCCCCCAACGACTTGGCTCCCGCTTCATGGACCAGTTCTCTTACCCTCTCTTCGCTATCTCGTATCGAGACTCCTTCGCTTTCAAGATATTCCAACACCAGAGATTTGATCCGTTCTACGATTCTGATATCCTGCATTTGGCTTTCGGCCTCCTTGAAAAATTTGCTCCATGTCAGCTCTATAGCTGACTACAGGCCGAAAGCCAATCCCCTTTTTCCTCCTGACGGTATTTTTTACAGCAGCACCCAACCGTTGACCCAGGTTGACGGGAACGCAAGCGCGGAGTACAGTCGAGTAGGGTGGAACGAGTCTGCGAGTTCCACCATTTCTGATGGTCTCAATGCCGGGTGCCTTCTCTTTCCTGTGTGGCAGCCTTCAACTCGTTGATCTCTGCTTCTCGACGTGACACAGGCATTCGTGCCTGTGATCTTCTGTTCTGAAGAAACGGCCACGGACAAGAATGTCTGTGGCGCTCTGCCCTGGGATCGCCGAGCGTCTGCTCGGCAGTCCGGAGAAAGAACAAGAGCCAAGTGGACACTTGGCGTTCCCAGGAGA
>JAKQFZ010000681.1 GCA_029558215.1 Candidatus Omnitrophota bacterium | reverse complement strand
CAACGGGCGATATCTCCTCGACCTCGATGATCCTGCACTTCCTGTTGTCCTCAATGGAGCAGAGTCGGTAAAAGGATTCTGGGTTTCTGTCCAACCAGTATTTTCGTCAGCAGAACTTCGCACGGTCACCCACTTCGAACTTGTGTGCCGAAAACTCATCTCGGAAACGAGGAAGGACTTCGAGTGGAATAATGCGGCCAAGGATAAAGCACCCTTATTCAATGCCGGCGGCGAATCTCCAATTCGGTTACTTCGCGACTTGACTCTGACACACATTCGTCTAAAACCAAACATGGTCGGGGGGATTGGCGATTGGACTCAGGAGTATGTGGTTGGGTCAGGTGTGGCTACAGCGTTTCAGACGGCGAATCTATCAGGGCTCTCGTTCCTTCCTGTACGGAATGCAAAAACCGGCACGCCACATGAGGGTTTCTCGCAGATCTTCAGTGAATCGATCCTCAAACCAGCCACCATTGATTGCTCGGTGGAACGTATCAACAGCCCCTTTCACGAAGAGAACGGACGACTCCGACACCTCGGGTGTCTGTCGTATGCGGCAGATGAATTAGAGCACACGGAGGACTTCTCGCGGACATCGGAGCCATGGGGAGGATGGCATGGGTGGCCGCTCTGGGTGGTCCGTGCCAAGGTCAAAGAGATTTTTACTGAACAGAAGCTGCGCGGCTGGGTGTTTGGTCCTGTCCTGAACACGAATACGGACTTGTACGCCGATTACGTGAGACAATGGGAACGGCTCTGTCGCGTAGTCGGACAATGCACAAAGAGCAAGTTCAGTAGTGGACGGTGGTGAGTTGAGATCGTAGTACTCAGCTGTTTGGTTAATGATAACTTCACACGCTGGACTTCTTTGACGTATTTCAGAGACGGGACAGCAGTTCGCAACAGAGCTTCTGAACAGAGGTTCGTTCGATGAGCCACATGGGCTGGTCAAAGCAATCCCATCATCAGCCCAATCCCTACGACAATAAGCAGTGCCGAAACCATTAGCTGGACCGACCGAAACGTAACCTTCCTGAGCATCTGTGCGCCAACGTAGGCTCCAAGAAAAGCCGATAGACAGGCGCCAATAACCAGCGGCCACTCGATGACCTCACCCTGAGCCGAAATACCTGCACCGTAGATC